>CAZAWN010000190.1:0-5159 GCA_964488825.1 uncultured Methyloversatilis sp.
CCGCTCAGTAATGCGGCGGAATCTCGTCGCGCAGACTCCGCTGTTCTGTGGGCAGCGACTGCACGACCAGTTGGCGCAGCTCGCGCACGGAGCGTTCGAGTTGCTCGATGCGCTGCTGCTGGCGATAGACCGTGGCGTTGAGGGTGTCGAGGAGGTCTTCGGCGAAGGCGAGTTTGACTTCGAGTTCGGTGACTCGCGTCTCCATTACGCCTCCACCCCATCCGGCGCTGGCTGCGCCAGCATGGCCGCGCGCGTGACCGGGGTTTCCAGACTGACGCGTCCGAGCGCGCCGCTGCGGTAGTCGGTGAGCAGGATCATCGCCGCTTTTTCCAGATCGAGCGCGCCGCCCTGCCCTTTGACCAGGCAGCCGCGCTTTTTGGCAACCGCTTCGACGATACCGACGGCATCCCTATCGGCCAAGTCGATCGTGTAGCGCGCGGCGAGTAGCGCCGGATAGCGCGCCAGCAGGATGCCGGCAAGAAAGGTCGCCACTTCTTCGTCAATCACTGCGTTGCGCCCGATGGCATGGCTGGCGGCGAGCATGTAGCCATCGGCGTCGTGGGCGATCTTCGGCCACATCAGGCCCGGCGTGTCGGTGATCGTCATGCCCGGCCCGAGGTCAAAGCTTTGCTGGCTCTTGGTGACCGCCGGCTCGTCACCGACGGCGGCGATGCGCTTCTTGAGTAGCGCGTTCATCAGGGTCGACTTGCCCACGTTGGGGATGCCCATGATCAGCATGCGCAGCGGCTTGGTGTTGTCGTTGCGATGAGGCGCGAGGGTGCGGCACAGAGCGGGAATTTTGGCCGCATCGCCCGGCTTCTTGCACGACAACGCCACGGCCTTGACGCCCGGCTGCTTGCCGTAGAAATCCAGCCAGGCGGCTGTCGCCTGCGGATCGGCCAGATCGGCCTTGTTCAACACCCGCAGGCAGGGCCGCTGGCGGTGCTCGCGCAACTGGCGGATCATCGGGTTGCTGCTCGCCTCGGGCAGGCGCGCGTCGAGCACTTCGATGACGATATCGACATAGGCCATGGTCTCGGCGGCTTTTTTGCGCGCCGAAGTCATATGACCGGGAAACCACTGGATAGGCATGGCAGGAACGGATGATGAGCGGGGCGCGATTATCGCCCAATCCCCTCCCCTGCGAAAACTCTGCACTGGCGCGACGGCACGCGAAGCCATTGCGCCGTAATAATTGTCTTGTAATGTGCTGCACCGCACAACTATACTTGTGCACTGCAACACCCAACGTGCCGATACGCCGCTTCACGCCTTTCCACGACGTACTGGCCGTTTGGTTTGCTTATTTCCTCATTGAAAGGGAGTCACTCATGAGCAAGACCAGCATTATCGGCGCCTACAACACCGCGTTTGGCGCTTTCGTCAAGAAAGACAAGGCCACTGGCCTCATCACCGACACCAAGACTTACTACGATCTGCTTGTCGAAGCGGGTCGCGGCGCGATCGCCGACGCCGGGATCACGGCGGGCGACATCGACGCCGTCTTCGTCGGTTCCTGCTCGCCGGCCGGTTTTGTCAATCAGGAACACGTCGCTCCGCTTGCGGCGGAAATCGATCCCGCCCTGCGCTTCAAGCCGATGACGCGTTGCGAGTGCGCCTGCGCCTCCTCCTCCGTCGCGCTCTACAGCGCCATCTACGCGGTCGAGTCCGGCCGCGCCGACCATGCGCTGGTGATCGGCGTCGAGAAGATGAACCTGCTGCCCACGCCGCAGATGACCCACGTGCTGGCCTGCTGCTCGCACTGGCCGTCCGAAGGCGCGCTGGGCATGTCCTTCCCGATGTTGTTCGCGCAATACGCCAAGGGGTATCAGGCGCATTACAAGATTCCCGCCGAGGAAATGGAAAAGATGCTATGGACCGCCGGCGCACTGTGCTACAAGAACGGCGCCGAGAACCCGCTGGCCCACAATCAGTCGGGACCGAAGTCGGTCGAGGAAATCATGGCGCTGAATATCCCCGACGCCCGCGGCAAGGCCAAGAACATGATGATCGCCGCTCCGCTGCGACTGCATGACTGCTCGCTGGTCTCCGACGGCGCGGCTGCGCTGGTCGTCACCCGTACCGACCTGGTCAGCAATAAGAAGCGCGCTTCCATCATCGCCGGCATCGGCCACTCGGTTGAGCGTCTGCCCGAGAACGTGCGGCCCAACATGCACGAGCTGATGGCCGGCAAGGATGCCGCCGCCAAGGCCTACAAGGAAGCCGGCATCGGCGCCTCCGACGTCAACTTCGCCGAGGTGCACGACTGCTTCACCATCAACCAGATCCTCTCCACTGAAGCGCTTGGCTTTGCAGCCGACGGCCGCGCCGGATATGAGTATCTGGAAGGCCGTTTTACGCGCGACGACGACAAGGTGGCCGTCAACCTCTCCGGCGGCCTCAAGTCGAAGGGCCACCCGGTCGGCGCGACCGGCGCTTCGATGCACGCACTGATCCACAAGCAGTTGATCGGCGAGCCGATCGGCGTAGCGGCCAAGAAGGCTGAAATTGGCGTCGCCTTCAACGTCGGCGGTTCCGCGGTGACCAACTGCGTGACCGTGCTGCGCAAGTTCTGATCCTGCCCAGTGAAAGGAAGATCATGAGCACGTTCAACTACAACGACACCGAGTTCTCGGTGACGGCCGCAGGCCAGGCCTGGGACATCGCGCGCAAACTGCCTAACGGCAGCGACGCGCTGGTCGGCGCCGGTCTGTTTCCTGGCGCAGCACCCGCCGAAGCACAGACCAAGGCGCAGGCGCTGGTCAAGGTCATCTACCCGGTCGGTATCAAGGTCGTCGGCCCGGATGTTGCGCATCCGAACATGATCGGCGATCTGAAGATCGTCGGTCCGGATGTCACGCATCCCAACTTCATTTACTGGGACAAGGACAGCGCGTCCTGCCCGGCACAACTGTAACGCATACAGAAAGGCTCAATCATGGAAATCAAAGGTAGCGTAGTCCTCGTCACCGGCGGCGGCAACGGCATCGGCGAAGCAGTCGCCAAGTATTTCGCCAAGCAGGGCGCGAAGATCGCCATTGTCGACATGGTGCAGAAGAACATCGACCGCGTCGTCGCCGACCTCAAGGCGATGGGCACCGAAGCGATCGGCGTGCAGGCCAACGTCACGAGCGAGGCCGAGACCGCCAAGTTCATCCAGGCCACGCTGGCCGCCTTCGGCCAACTCAACATCACCGTCGCCTGCGCCGGCATCATCCGCGACGGCACGATGCTCACGCTCGACAAGGAAACCGGCAAGGTCTCGCGCAAAATGGGCCTCGACAAGTGGGCGCCCGTCATCGATGTCAACCTCACCGGCACCTTCCTGACGCTGCGCGACTCCGCTGAAGCGATGGTGAATGGCGGCTGGCCCGGCCTGCTGGTCACCATTTCCTCCGTCAACAAGGCGGGCCAGGTCGGCCAGCTCAACTACTCGTCGACCAAGGTCGCCGACGCGTTGATGCCGAAGATCATCGTCGGCGAATTCATGCTGCGCGGCATCCGGAACATTCGCTGCGTCGGCATCGCTCCCGGCTATACCGCCACCCCGATGCTTACCGGCATGAATCAGGACGCCCTGAATGCGATCCTCAAGGACGTACATCTCGGCCGCCTCGTCGAACCGGAAGAAATCGCCCGCATGATCGGCCACTGCGCCGAGAATGAGGCGATCAACGCCACCACTATCGAAGTTACTGGCGGTCTCTGCTACCCCGGCGGCATCGCCAAGTAAGCGGTCTGCTGGTTTCGTCAGCGCCGAAACTCGGCGCTGACGGGACGGCACAGCAAACTTCGTGCGGCGAACTCAACCGCACATTTCGAAAACGCCGTCCTCGATCTCGCGATACTCGGCTTCCGAGATACCCAGATAATCAAGCACCAGCCCACCATAGCGCTCCCATAACGGGTCCTGCCGCATGCGCAACAGGGCGTCGTTGATGTGTTCGGCGACAAAATTGACACACACCAACGTGCGCGTCAGCGGTTCATTGAACTCGTCGGCTTCCAGCATTTCCATGTCGTGGTGATGGCGAATCGCATCGCACACCGCATCGGGCAACCCCCAGCTTCGTCCGACCATGTAGCCAACCACGGTATGACTCGTGCCATGACGCTCATCCTCAACCTCCGCCAGTGATCGGTTATCCGCCCCGGCGATTTTCAACGTCTCCTTGTAATCCGGAAAACGCTGCATCAGCAGCGGAATGCCGCAATCCCTGAACAGGCCGAACATATAGGCCTCCTCGCGCGGCGCGCGCGGCAAGACTGAACAAAGATAAGCATTGATCGAAGCAACCTTTTCCGCACTGTCCCAAAATCGCTCAAAGCTTGCTCCCACACCAAGAGATTGACGCACCACCAACCCGGTCACCACACTCCGCACATTCTTCAACCCCATTAACTGTATCGCATGAGGGATGCCCGTCACCTTCGATCTGAGCGCAAAGAGGGGGGAATTGAGCGACTTCAGTATCGCGGCGGAAATCCCGACGTCGCGACCGACCAGATTGGCTACCACTCGCGTATCGGGATCGCCTTTCTTCAACTCCTTGTCCAGATCAACGAGCAATGAGGGACGCGGAGGAATGCCGATGCTGCCCAGCAGCCGTTCCAGTTTGTCTGATTCCACTTGACTGGGAGGAGTATTAGCGGTGGACGAGTGCTGATTGGGATTCATACGATGCAGGAAAACAATTCAAGGTGATCATGACAAATTGCTGTAGATCATAAACGAAATCCGAACCGCCATTTTTTTCAGTTCAACCCCTTGCCCCCAAACAAAAGCATGTGTAGAATGCAGGGCTATTGTCGTTCGTGCAACAGCATGTACAACCTAGTAGAAAATCAGGTTGTAATTAGTCTCAAGCGTTGTTGAACAACACTATTGTCCCTATCGTCTAGAGGCCTAGGACAACACCCTTTCACGGTGTGAACCGGGGTTCGAATCCCCGTGGGGACGCCAGAATTTCTGGCTAAACACTCTCTAGCCAAATGAGTACCCCGCCAGACGCCAGTCTGCGCGGGGTTTTCACTTACGGGGTTTGAACCCCAACCGTGGGAAATACCATTTTCGCGCTCTCTCGGGCCGCGTGCTACCGGGGCTGGTGGTGCGCAGACAGGCTGAAGTCGCTCTGCTCGTCGGGGTATAGTTTCGCCAT
>CAZAWN010000191.1:0-2743 GCA_964488825.1 uncultured Methyloversatilis sp.
TTCGGCGCCGACGCCGCCAACGTCCAGCCCAACTCAGGCTCGCAGGCCAACCAGGCGGTGTTCATGGCCTTCCTCAAGCCCGGCGACACCCTCCTCGGCATGAACCTCGCGATGGGTGGCCACCTGACTCACGGCTCTCCAGTCAATATGTCTGGCAAGTGGTTCAACGTGGTGCCTTATGGACTGAATGCGGCCGAGGATATCGACTACGACGCGCTCGAACAGTTGGCCAACCAGCACAAGCCCAAGCTGATCATCGCCGGCGCATCGGCCTTCGCGCTGCGCATCGACTTCGAGCGCTTCGCCAGGATCGCGAAAGCCGTGGGCGCCATTTTCATGGTCGACATGGCGCACTATGCCGGCCTGGTCGCCGCCGGCCATTACCCGAATCCGGTGCCGCACGCCGACGTCGTCACCTCCACCACGCACAAGACCCTGCGTGGCCCGCGCGGTGGTCTGATCCTGATGAAGGCGGAACACGAGAAAGTCATCAATTCGGCGATCTTCCCCGGTCTGCAGGGCGGCCCGCTGGAACACGTCATCGCCGCCAAGGCGGCTGCCTTCAAGGAAGCGATGAGCCCTGAATTCAAGACCTACCAGCAACAGGTCATCGAGAACGCCCAGATCATGGCGCGCGTGCTCCAGCAGCGCGGCCTGCGCATCGTCTCCGGGCGCACCGAGAGCCATGTCTTCCTGCTTGACCTGCAAGCGAAAAACATTACCGGCAAGGATGCCGAAGCGGCACTCGGCAAGGCGCATATCACGGTTAACAAGAACTCGATCCCGAATGATCCGCAGAAGCCCTTCGTCACCAGCGGTATTCGCATCGGCGCGCCGGCGATGACGACGCGCGGTTTCGGTGCGGCCGAAGCGGATCAGGTCGCTCACCTGATCGCCGACGTGCTCGACGCGCCGGCCGACGAAGCGGTGCTGGCGCGCGTGCGCGAGGCGGTGGCGGCGCTGTGCAAGAAGTATCCGGTCTATGGTTAGAAACCCCTCCCCGGCCCTCCCCTTGTCAGGGGAGGGGGGAAGTGCCTCCCCCCTGACAAGGGGGGGGCGAGGGGGGTTACCGTGAGGTGCCCCTACTGCAACGAGGACAACACTCAGGTTGTCGATACGCGCGAGAACGAGGAGGGTGACACGGTCCGTCGGCGTCGCCGTTGTCTCGCCTGCGACAAGCGTTTCACCACCTACGAGCGCATCGAGTTGCAGTTGCCGCTGGTGGTCAAGAAGAACGGTAGTCGCGTCGACTACGACCGCGAAAAATTGCAGTCGAGCATGATGCTGGCGCTGCGCAAGCGTCCGGTTGCCGCCGAGAGCGTCGCGGGGGCGCTGGATCGCATCGAGGAAAAACTGGTGCAACTGGCGCAGCGCGAAGTCCCCTCCGAGCGCGTGGGTGAGTTGGTGATGCGCGAATTGAAAAGGCTCGACAAGGTGGCCTATATCCGCTTCGCCTCGGTGTATCGCAACTTCGAGGACGTGGACGAGTTTTCTGAAGCGATCCGTGAAGTCAAAACCTCGCCCCGCTCCGCAATCCCTCCCAAGTGAGTTTTACCGCCGCCGATCACGTCTTCATGTCCCGTGCCCTCCAGTTGGCCAAGCACGGGCTTTTCTCCACAACACCTAATCCCCGCGTTGGCTGCCTGCTGGTGCGCGACGGGGGCGTCCTCGCGGAAGGCTGGCACGCGAAGGCGGGCGAAGCCCATGCCGAAATCGACGCTCTGCGCAAACTCGGCGCTGACGGGACGGCACAGGGCGCTACGGCCTACGTCACCCTCGAACCCTGCAGTCACCACGGCCGCACGCCGCCCTGCGCCGACGCGCTGATCGCCGCCGGCATCGCGCGCGTCGTCATCGCCATGACCGATCCCAATCCGCTGGTCGCCGGGCAAGGCATCGCCCGCCTGCGCGCGGCGGGGATAAGCGTCGAGTGCGGCCTGCTGGAGACGGAAGCGCGGGAGTTGAACATAGGCTTCGTGTCGCGCATGACGCGCGGCCGGCCCTGGCTGCGCCTCAAGATCGCCGCTAGCCTGGACGGCAAGACGGCACTCGCCAACGGCCAATCGCAATGGATCACCGGGCCGGACGCGCGCCGCCATGCGCATGGCTGGCGCGCGCGGTCCTGCGCCATGCTGACGGGCATCGGCACAGTGCGTGACGACAATCCACGCCTGACGGTGCGCGACATCGACACGCCGCGCCAGCCGCTGCGCGTGGTGGTCGATAGCCGGCTGGAAGTCTCGACCGACGCGGCGATTCTGCAGGGTGGCCACTGCCTGATCGCCTGTGCCGTCGACCGACCGGAGCAGGCTGATCGCCTGCGCGCCGCCGGAGCGGAAATCCTCGTGCTGCCCAATGCGCAGGGCAAGGTCGATCTGCCGGCGCTGCTCGCCGAACTCGGTCGGCGCGGCATCAATGAGGTGATGGCCGAAGCCGGCCTGAAACTGAATGGATCGCTGCTGCGGGAGGGGTGTGTCGACGAACTGCTGATCTATCAGGCGCCCATCCTGCTCGGCGACACGGCGCGCGGCATGGCGGATTTCGGCGCGCTGACCGAATTGAGCGCCGCGCGGCGTCTCGACATCGTCGAGTGCCGTCCCGTCAGCGCCGACTTCTTCATTCGTGCACGTTTGCGCCCCTTCCACCAAAGCGATTGAAAGATGCCATGAAACTGTTTTCCCCGCTCTATCGCCGTGCCATGATCTGGTCACGCCACCCGCACGCCCCCTGGTATCTGGGCGGC
>CAZAWN010000191.1:2843-5110 GCA_964488825.1 uncultured Methyloversatilis sp.
ATCGCCGGCTTCTCGCCGATTCCCTACAAGGTGTTTACCATCGCCGCCGGCGCCCTGTCGATGGCGCTGTGGCCTTTCACCATCGCCTCCTTTATCGGCCGCGGCGGACGTTTCTTTCTCGTCGCCGGCTTGATGAAATGGGGCGGCGCGCGCATGGAGGAAGCGCTGCACCGCTATGTGGATCGCCTTGGCTGGGCGACCGTCGCCTTGCTGGTTATCGGCTTTCTCGTTTACCGTTAGCCCGTTGCAAAGCTTGCAAGGACGCGCTACGCGCCCGCTCTGTTCGGGTCGATTTGTTCTGGATCATCCATGCCGTAGCGTGGCGGCGATTCAGGAGCTTGCTTCCAGGGCCTTGTCTACCTGGGATGTGATTGCCAGCACGCAAGGGTGGGTGAGTCGGCGTTTGATGGTCAGGGCATAGTATTTGATCCTGATCGCCTCGACGCTGCCTAGCTGCACGAGGCCGCTTTGCGGGGGATACTCGGCGGCCAGGACGCTTGGAATGGGGAATACGCCAACTTGCTCCTTCCCGAAGGCAGCCATCAAGGCAGCGTCGTCAAATTCTCCGGCGATCGAGATGCGCAGGCGCTTTTGGTCCAGCCATTCGGTGATGGCCTTGCGCATTGCCGAGTCTTCACCGGGCATCAGGAGTGGCAAGTGTTCAAGATTGCCAGGGAAAGGCAGCGCCGACTTGTTCGCCAGCGCCGGGTGCGCCATGAAGGTGACACTGGACTCGCCCAGCGTGCTGCTATAGGCCTTGACATCTACATTGGACGGCATGGGGGTGTCGGAAATCACCAGGTCGAGGCGGTGCAAGGCCAACTCGGCGAGCAGCCGATCAAGACGCCATTCCCGACAAACGATCCTGACCGGCGCGTCGAGCTTGATGGCCGGACGCAGAAGGCGATACACCAGCGATTTCGGCAAGGCATCCGAGACCCCGACACGAAACTCCATGGCCCGTCCTTGAGGAAACTGGTGCAGCACCTGATCGAGTTCCGCGCTGAGCGTGAACATCTCGTCCGCGTACTCCAGGGCAAGTTTGCCTGCCTCGGTAAGTTCCAGATTGCGTCCATGGCGCATGAACAGGGCGGTGCCACAGCGGTCTTCGAGCAGTTTGATCTGGCCGCTCAAGGTTTGGGGAGAGATATGGATCGCCTCGGCGGCGCGGACTACGCCGCCATGCTTGGCAACCTTCCAGAAGTAGAAGAGATGTTTGAGGTTCATGGTTCCTGACTATACGAAAATATCGTAATAACTCTAACAATAATACGAATTTATCTTTAAGTCGCTTTTCGCTACTTTCGAGTTGTCGCAGCACACGCTGCATCGACAGGAGACGAGACATGCAGATGAAGATCCAGGTCAAGGGATTGCCCGGTGCGGCACGACTGCGCCGCATCGCAGCCCAAAAGATCGACCTTGCGCTGGCACACTACGCCGATGCCATTCAGGAAGCCAGCGTCTGTCTCGGTGACATCAATGGTCCCGACCGTGGCGGTGTGGATAAGTTATGTCGGGTGGTGTTGAGGATGAAAGATAGTTCTGTCCTGGTGATCGAGGAGCTGGGCTCCGATGTCGCACAGGTGGTCGAGCGGGTTGCGGCTCGTCTGCAGCATCGCATGGCCCGCCAGATGTCCCGGATGGTCGATATCGAAGGGCATGGCATCCGGCCGCATCTGGGGGCATCGGCCGTCTGAACAGGCCTTCATTGTCGGGTGGAGTGCCCCCTCTTTTCGCATAGACTCGCCGTATCCGCCCGGTTTTGCCCAACAGGGCGGCGGATCATGGGAGGGGGGTGATACTGTCGGGCGGCCAGCGGAGGTTGGGCGTCGGTGAGGCGGCATCATTGCTTGTGCAAAGAGAAATCGGGATGGTTAACGTGGAACAACCATGGCGTAGCTGTTCCATATTCTGCGGGTGGTGGTGGGCCATCGTCGTTAGTCGAAGTCTGGAGAGTCTATGTACGGCGTGTTTGGCGAGTTTGCCCTTCTGTTGTTGATGTCCGCTGCGGCGGGTGCGGTTTCGCTCTGGCTGCGCCAGCCGGTGCTGATTGCCTACATCGCCATGGGCATCGTCGCCGGCCCGGCCGTGCTGGGTGTCGTCACAGCCCACGACCAGATCGATCTGCTCGCCCAGGTCGGCGTGGCGGTGCTGCTCTTCGTCGTCGGCCTCAAGCTCGACTTGCAGCACATTCGCCACATCGGTCCGGTCGCGCTCGCCACCGGACTGGGGCAACTGACGTTCACTATCGTCATCGGCTTCCT
>CAZAWN010000192.1:0-1401 GCA_964488825.1 uncultured Methyloversatilis sp.
ATGACAACGAATCCAGTCGATGCTACCGGCCGCAGGGGAATTCAGCCCCGCTCGGATCACAAAGCCCCGCGCATCGAAACGACAAGGAAACCATCATGACCCGTCTGAACGAAATCCCGCGCCTGCTGGTTGTCGAGGACGAGGAAATGCTCCTCGATGTGCTGCGCGATACGCTGACCGATGCCCATTTCGAGGTCGTCGCCGTGGCGACCGGCGCGGCAGTCCGTGCGGAGATTGCCGTGCAGGCCGGCGAGTTCGATGCGATCCTGCTCGACCGCCTGCTGCCCGACATGGATGCCCTGGCCTTGATGCCCGAGATCAAGAGCAACCCGGCGCTCGCGCATGTGCCGGTGATCATCCAGACCTCGATGACGCGCGCCGAAGACATTGTCGCCGGGCTGGCAGCCGGCGCCTACTATTACCTGACCAAGCCCTTCCCGCCGGAAACCCTGCTGTCCATCGTGCGCGCCGCGGTGGAAGACCATCGCCACTTCCGCCACATGCAGGAAAGTCTGGAGCAGGCGCAGAGCATGATGCAGCATCTCGAGCGCGGCGAATTCGTCTTTCGCACTTCGGGCGAAGCGCGCCAGCTAGCGATGCAGATCGCCCATGTTGCACCCGATGCCGGGCGCGTCGTGCTGGGCCTGACCGAGCTGATGTTGAATGCCGTGGAACACGGCAATCTGGCGATTACCTACGACGAGAAATCGCGCCTCATCGCCGGCGACAGCCTGGCGGTAGAAATCGAACGTCGCCTCGCCGACCCGCGCTACGCATCACGCATGGTGCGGGTCGGGATCGAACGCCAGCCCGACGCGCTCTGTTTTACCATCCGCGACGAAGGCGCCGGCTTCGACTGGCAAGGCTATCTCGACATGTCGCCCGAGCGCGCCTTCGACACCCACGGCCGCGGCATCGCCATGTCGCGCATGATCAGCTTCGATACGATGGAGTATCGCGGGTGTGGCAACGAGGTCTGTTGCCGGGTCATCACCTCCCGCGAATAACCCGGCCTCACTTTCCCTCCATGTCCGCTCACCCGCACGACCACGAAGCCCATTCCGGCCTCCCTTTTGACAGCCACCGCGGCGACTCTGAGCGCCTGAAAGCGGAGCAGGAGGCCGCGCGCGCCAATGCGCTGCTGCGCGATGCCGTCGATCATGTGGCGGTAGGGTTCACAATCTACGATGCACAAGACCGCCTGGTGATGTGCAACGAAACCTACCGGGACTTCTATCGCACCAGTTGCGACCTGATCGTTGAGGGCGCGTCCTTCGAAGAGATCGTGCGCAAGGGGGCCGAACGCGGGCAATACAAGGCCGCCATCGGCCGCGTCGACGCCTGGGTCAGAGAACGTGTCGCGAAGCATCAGGCCGCCGACGGCACGGCGCTGGAACAGCA
>CAZAWN010000192.1:1501-5046 GCA_964488825.1 uncultured Methyloversatilis sp.
GCCGAGTTGGAGCGCCACCGCAATCACCTCGAAGAACTGGTCGCCACCCGCACCGCCGAACTGGGCGCCGCGAAGGAAACCGCCGAGGCCGCCAACCGCGCCAAGAGCGCCTTTCTGGCGAATATGAGTCACGAAGTCCGGACACCGATGAATGGCGTGATGGGCATGATCGAGATGGCCCGACGACGCATGACCGATGCGAAGGGGCTCGACTGCCTCGCCAAAGCCAAGACGGCCGCCGAAAACCTGCTCGGCGTACTCAACGACATCCTCGACCTGTCCAAAATCGAAGCCGAGCGCCTGGTGCTCGAAGATGCGCCGCTGCAGATTGCCGACAGCGTGGATAACGTTTTTGGCACGCTGGAGCACAAGGCCCGGGCGAAAGGATTGACGCTGTCCGTCGACCTGCCTGCCGTGCTCGCCCAGCTTCACCTGATGGGCGATCCACTGCGATTGGGCCAGATTCTCTTCAACCTGGTTGGCAACGCCATCAAATTCACCGAGCGCGGTAACGTCACCCTGCGCGCACGTGCCTTGGGAGAATCGGCCGAATCCGTGGAGGTGCGTTTCGAGGTGAGCGACACCGGCATCGGCATTATGCCGGAAGCCCAGACCCGGCTGTTCCAGTCCTTCGAACAGGCCGACAACAGCATGACCCGTAAGTATGGCGGCACCGGCCTTGGCCTGGCGATTTGCAAGCGTCTCGTGCAGATGATGGGCGGCGAGATTGGCGTGGAGAGCGCACCGGGAAGCGGCAGCAGCTTCTGGTTCGTCGTTCCGCTCAAGAAACGCCAGTCAAGTGCCGTCGCGCCAGCGCCGAGTTCTGCAAGCCTGACGGCCGAGCAACGGTTGATCGCCGATTACGCCGGCACGCGCGTGCTGCTGGCGGAAGACGAGCCGATTACCCAGGAAGTCTCGCGCTACTTGCTGGAGGATGTCGGCTTCCGCGTCGATATCGCCGAAGATGGCCAGCAGGCGCTGGACCTCGCTCGCCAGAATCGCTACGCCCTGATCCTGATGGACATGCAGATGCCGGTCTTGAATGGCGTGGAGGCGACGCAGGCCATCCGTACCGACTCGCTCAACCGCGAGACGCCGATTCTCGCCATGACGGCCAACGCTTTCGACGAAGATAGAGAGGTCTGCCTCGGCGTCGGCATGAACGAGCACATCGCCAAACCGGTCCATCCGCAGAAACTTTACGAGATCTTGCTGGGGTGGCTGGAGAAGTCATCACCATGAACATCGACCGCAACGAAAAAACCATCGACATCTTCCCCTGGGACGACAATTTCAACACCGGGCTGAGCGAGGTCGATGAGCAACACCGCAAGCTGGTGCAATTGCTTAATGCGCTCGCCAGCCATGTCGCTTTCCGCAAGGACCCCACCGGGCTCGCTGCGGTGTTCGACGCGCTGGCCGCCTATACCGTCTATCACTTCGAGACCGAGGAAACGCTCTGGCGCCAGTATCTCGCCGGCGATCAAGCCGAAGCGGATCACCGTGCCGCCCATGCCGGCTTCGTGGCGGAAGTCGTCCGTTTTCGTGCTGCCTTGAACACAGGGATGCAGCAGGACATCGCCGAAGAGGCTGGTGCATTGGCTCGCCTCGCACATTCTCGAAAGCGACCGCGCCATGGCCTATACCGTGCTCGCTTTGCAGGCCGGCCACCCGCCCGACGCCGCCCGGCGCGAGGCGCAGGAACGCATGAGCGGGGGGACGCGCACCCTGATCAACATCATCCTGTCGATCTACTCCACGCTCACCGCCAACACCCTGCGCCTGATGCACGAACTCGGCGAACATCGGCAGGACAAGGAGGCGCTGCTGCGCACACGCCAGGAATTGCAGGACAGCGAACTGAATTTCCACAGTTTTTTCGACACCATCGACGACTTCCTGTTCGTCCTCGACGCCCAGGGCGCCATCCTGCGCATCAACAAAACCGTGGTCGAGCGGCTCGGTTATACGGAAGCGGAACTCATCGGGCAGAGTGTGCTTTTCGTCCATCCGCCGGCGCGCCGCGATGAAGCACTGCGTATCGTCGGCGAGATGCTGGCCGGCCACTGCGACTATTGTCCGGTACCGCTGCAAACCCGCGAGGGCCGATTGATTCCGGTGGAAACCCGCGTCGTGCCGGGACGCTGGAATGGTGCGCCGGCTTTGTTCGGCGTCAGCCGCGACATGTCCGAACAACTACGTATCCAGCAGTTGCTCGAAGAAGAATCGGAGCGTCGCCGCTGCTTGCTCGACGAGGCCACCGAACGCGAATTCTTCTGGCGCGAAAGCCAGCAGGTCGGACAACTGGGCGGCTGGCGCGCCGATCCGGCCAACAACACCCTGATGTGGACCGCAGGGGTGTACGGAATCGTCGAGAAGCCGCTCGACTATCACCCCGACCTGAAAACCGGGCTCGACGCCTACCTGCCCGAGTCGCGCGAACAGGTCGTCGCAAACCTGCAAAGAGCCCTGACCACCGGGGAGTCGTTCAGAATCACCGTACAGCTGCGCGGCGCGCTCACCGGCCAGGTCAAGTGGTGCGAATTGCGTGGCCACCCGCGTTGCGATGCCGAAGGTCGCATCGACTATGTGATGGGCACCCTGCAGGACATTAGCGCGCGCAAGCAGGCCGAAATCGAACTCGCCCGCCACCGCGATCACCTCGAAGAACTCGTCGCCACCCGCACCGCCGAACTGGCCGCCGCCAAAGAAGCCGCCGAAGCCGCCAACCGCGCCAAGAGCGCCTTTCTCGCCAACATGAGTCACGAACTCCGCACACCGATGAACGGCGTGATGGGGATGATCAACATGGCGAAGCGGCGCATGACCGACCCCGTCGGCATCGATCAGCTCGACAAGGCCAAATTCTCTGCCGATCGTCTGCTCGGCGTGCTCAACGACATCCTTGATCTCTCCAAGATCGAGGCCGACCGCATGGTGCTGGAAGACCAACCCCTGCAATTTTCCGACTCCGTCGGCAACCTTGTCGGCGTGCTCGGCCACAAGGCCACGGAAAAAGGCCTGCGCTTGAAGGTCGATTTGCCCTCCAGCCTGCTGCATCAGCCCCTGCAGGGCGATCCGTTGCGTCTCGGCCAGATTCTCTTCAACTTGATAGGCAACGCCATCAAATTCACCGAGCAGGGCGAAGTGATGCTGCGCGCCCGCGCGGTTGGAGAAAGCGCGGCCGCCGTACACGTGCGCTTCGAAGTCAGCGACACCGGCATCGGCATCGATGCCGAAGCGCAGACCCGGCTGTTCCAGTCTTTCGAGCAGGCCGACAACAGCATGACCCGCAAGTACGGTGGCACCGGGCTGGGCCTGGCGATCTGCAAGCGGCTCGTGCAACTGATGGGCGGCGAGATCGGCGTGACGAGCACGCTGGGGACGGGCAGCACCTTCTGGTTCGTCGTCCCCCTCAAGAAACGTGCACCCGGTGCCGTCGCGCCAGCGCCGAGTTCTGCGGCACTGACGGCCGAGCAGCGATTGATCGCCGAGTTCACTGGCACACGGGTGCTGGTCGCGGAAGACGAGCCGATCACCCAGAT
>CAZAWN010000193.1:0-1680 GCA_964488825.1 uncultured Methyloversatilis sp.
AATTCGCCGGCACGCGAGTGCTGGTCGCGGAAGACGAGCCGATCACGCAGATGGTAACTCTCGGCCTGCTGGAAGATGTTGGCCTGGTGGGCGATCTGGCCGAGGACGGCCAGCAAGCGCTGCAACTCGCCCGGCAGAACCGTTATGCGCTGATTTTCATGGACATGCAGATGCCGGTGATGAATGGCGTGGAAGCGACGCAGGCCATCCGCGCCGACTCCCTGAACCGCGAAACGCCCATCCTCGCCATGACTGCCAACGCCTTCGACGAGGACCGGGAGGCTTGCTTCGCCGCCGGCATGAACGAGCACATCAGCAAACCGGTCAATCCGCAGAGGCTTTACGAGACTTTGCTGGATTGGCTGGAGAAACGCGCAGGCTGTTCGTTGACTCGGTAATGCATATGCATTACCATTGAGCGTGAGTTGAATTTTTGTCCGGAGCATGCCATGCCAGCCACCCTCGAAGTCGAATCCACCCTGACCGACCGCTATCAGACCACGGTGCCGGAAACTGTGCGCCGCGCCCTCCACCTCGCCAAGCGCGACAAAATTCACTACACGATTCGCCCCAACGGAGAGGTCGTGCTGTCCCGCGTGGAAATTGCCGAGGAAGTCGATCCGGTACTCGGGCAGTTCTTGGGCTTTCTGTCCCGCGACATAGCCAGCCATCCTGAGCGTCTGCGGTCCATCGATGCTGGCTTCGTGCAGCGCCTCCAGTTGCTGACCAGTGGCATCGAAGTCGATCTCGATGACGCCCTGTCGGCAGACGATGAATGAGCGGGATTCAACACGCTCCATGGGTGGTCAATGGCTGGACGTTATTCGCCCACCCACTTTTCCTCGCCCAGCTTGAAGCCTTAACGCATCAGGTTGAGGGGTGCAAGCGAAATGACCCAGTGGGTTACGCAAAGAAGAACGCCAGCAAGCGCTTGGCGGCTATTACCAAACTTGCTTTCGATGTAATCCCCCAAGACCCGACGCGACCAGAATACCGTCAAGGCAACACACTGGGCAACGACCACAAACACTGGTTCCGGGCCAAGTTCTTCCAGCAGTATCGTTTGTTTTTTCGTTACCATGCACCAGGCAAGGTGATCGTGCTTGCCTGGGTCAACGACGAGGACACCAAACGCGCCTACGCAAGCAGCGACGACGCCTACCGGGTGTTCCGCAAGATGCTGGAAAGCGGCCACCCTCCCGACAATTGGGACTCGCTACTGGCTGAGTGCCAGCATATCGTTCAACCGGATGTTGCAAGCGGCTCGTGCAACTGATGGGCGGCGAGATTGCTGTGGAGAGCGCGCCGGGCCGCGGCAGCACCTTCTGGTTCGTCGTGCCGCTCAGGAAGCGCGCACCCGGTGCCGTCACGCCAGCGCCGACTCACTGAGGCGGCGGCTATGGTTCGGCGCGTTGTCGATCCGGTTTCAGGCTATGATGGAGCTGTGTGTTTACACTGGAGAAACACCATGAATCTCGATGAATTGATCACAGTTACGCCGGGAGTGCGCAGCGGCAAACCATGCATTGCCGGCACCCGCATCACCACCTACGACATTCTCGAATACTTGGCAGGCGGCATGAGCGAGGCGGAGATCCTCGCAGACTTTCCTGTGCTGCAGAGCGAGCACATTCGCGCAGCCCTGACGTTCGCTGCGAACAGCGAGCGACGCTTGGCGGC
>CAZAWN010000193.1:1780-5033 GCA_964488825.1 uncultured Methyloversatilis sp.
CGCCGCCGGCATGAACGAGCACATCAGCAAGCCGGTCGATCCGCAGAAGCTGTATGAAACCCTGTTGGAGTGGCTCAGGAAGCACGGCAATGGTCGTTGACATACGTCAAACCGAGGTCTCCTGAATAGCCGTAGCATTTCAACGGTTTTCCCTCTGCTCCATCTCTTTACTCCAAATGATCTGCCGCGCCAACGGGTATCGTCGCTACAAACGTGCGGCGCCGGGAAAGGGTGTCCTATGAAACGTTTCAGTATCAGCGTGATTGCTGCGGTGCTGCTTGCCGCCTGCGGAGACAAATCGGCCGAGGCGCCCGCCAAGCCCGCCGCTCGTCCTTTTGAAGGGCAATCGATTTCGGTGATTGTTCCCAAGCTCGACGCTCGCCTGATTCGCGGACCGATTCTCGACGAAGTGGAAAGCTTCGAGGCGCGTACCGGCGCCAAAGTGCGGGTGCTTACGCCAGGCTGGAACGAGACCATCGAGAAAATGGACCAGTCGATCAAGTCCCCGGAGACGGGGTTTGACATCTATGTCGCCATCTCGATGTGGAGCGGCACGCTCTTGGGGGGCAGCCACATCGAACCGGTTCCCGATGCGATCAAGCAGAAAATCGACTGGGACGATGTACTGCCCATTTATCGCAATACCGTGCTCTCCTGGAACAACGTTGCCTATGGGCTACCCTATGACGGCGATTGCATCAATCTTTATTACCGCAAGGATCTGTTCGCCCATCCAGACTATCAGGCGAAGTTCAGGAGCAAGTACAAATACGAGCTGACACCGCCTGCCACCTGGAAGCAATACCGCGACATCGCCGAGTTCTTCACCGGCTGGGACTGGAGCGGAGACGGCAAACCGGACTACGGTATCGCTGGCAACCGGGTCAAGGGCGACATCTCGATGCTGCAATTTTTTGCCCAGGCCGCCGCCTACGCCAAGCACCCGGACGATCCGGCTTACTACTTCGATCCGGAAACCCTGAAACCGCGCATCAATAACCCCGGCTTCGTGCGCGCCCTCGAAAGCTGGGTCGAGACGCTCAGGTTCGGTCCCCCGGGCATGGCCAACTTTGCCGGCCATGATGTGCGCAACGCCTTTGTTTCCGGGCAGACGGCGATGGCCATCGATTGGGCCGACATGGGGGTCCATGCGGTTAACTCGCCGGCCTCGGTGATCAAGGACAAGATCGGCTACGGGCAGATTCCCGGCAATACGGAAGTCTTCAACAGTCTGACCGGGAAGTGGGATAAACGTAACAATCAAGTCGCCTCGATCAGCGGCAACTGGACCTTCTTCGTCAGCAAAGCGTCGAAAAACAAGGCGCTGGCCTTCGAGTTTGCTTCCCACATGACCTCCAAGGAGTTGACCAAAAAGCTGACGGCAATGAGCGGCACGGCCGTGAACCCCTCGCGCACCTCGCACTTCTCCGATCCGGCATCGTGGAATCAGTCGGGCTTCTCCACGGAGTCGGCAAAAGCGTATCTCGATGAAATTACCCAGTCGCTATCGAATCAGAATGTCGTGTATGACATCACTATTCCCGGCGCGGGCGAGTACTACAAGGTATTCGACGAATACGCCTACAAGGCGGTCGCCGGCGAATTGAAACCGCAGCAGGCGATGGATGCCGCCGCCGCCGAGTGGGAGAGGATTACCGATCAGCTCGGACGGGATAAGCAGATTGCGGACTACAAGGCATCGTTGAACGTCCCACGCTAGGCGGCCGGAAAATCGTGCGTTGCCCGCAGATGAGCATCCGTACCCTGTCTACCTACGGGTTCGGTTTGCTCATTGCCGGCGCTCTGGTCATCGGCGTCGCCGTGGTCTATCTGATTTTCGACTACAGCAGCGTGGCGGCCCGCCAGCGCTCGGTCGATGATGCCTACAAGTCCGTGCTGGCGCTCAAGTACCATACCGAGCGTTTGCTCTCCACGCCGGAACTGAGCAAGCAACGCGCGCGATGGGAAAGCTCGATTGGCGATTTCGAGCGCCAATTGGCCGAGCTTGGATCGTCTGTCCCCGCGCAGGCGGATGCGTTGCATACCAGTTGGCGGTCGATCCGTCTGGAAATCGATGACATCCAGCGCCAGCTGGATAGCCCGGTATTCAGGGCGGAGAACCTGCTGGAAAAATCGCTACTGCGTCGCTTCGGTGAAGGTTTGAATGCCAACGAAACCAGCCACTACTATATTGCGGTGCGCACCCTGGTGAACGCCATCGAATTTCTGCAGCAGCGCCAGGATTTCCTGCTGGACGATTTGTATGGCCTGAATACCCAGATCCGTCGTACCAGCGATAAGCAATTGGCGGCAACGAAACAGCTGTTGGTCGCGGTACCGTTGTTGTCCTTCTTTTCTTTGGTCGTTTTTGCCGCGGCCATTTTCTACTTCGCCGGGCGAATCGAGCGCCAGCTGTTGAGCGCCCAGCACGAACTCAGGGAACACCGCGACCATCTTGAAGAAGAGGTGATGCAACGCACCCGCGAGCTCGTCGAAGCCAAGGTGGCTGCCGAATCTGCCAACCGCGCCAAGAGCGCATTTCTGGCCAACATGAGCCACGAACTCCGCACGCCGATGAACGGCGTGATGGGCATGATCGAATTGGCCAAGCGACGCATGGTCGACCCCAAAGGGCTGGACCAGCTCGGCAAAGCGAAGACGGCAGCCGACAACCTGCTGCGGGTACTGAACGACATTCTCGATCTCTCCAAAATCGAGGCCGACCGCATGGTGCTCGAAGATGCCCCCCTGCAGCTGGCCGATAGCGTGGACAACATCGTCGGTACGCTGGATCACCGAGCTGCCGGGAAGGGGATCAGCCTGAGCGTCGACATCCCCCCGACACTGGCCCGCGCGCCCCTCAAGGGCGACCCGCTGCGCCTGGGCCAGATTCTCTTCAATCTGGTCGGCAACGCCATCAAATTCACCGAGCAGGGCGAAGTGATACTGCGCGCCCGGTCGGTTGAGGAAACCCCCGAGGCGGTGCAGGTGCGCTTCGAAGTCAGCGACACCGGCATCGGCATCCCGCCGCAAGCGCAGGTCCGCCTGTTCCAGTCCTTCGAACAGGCCGACAACAGCATGACCCGCAAGTACGGTGGCACCGGGCTGGGCCTGGCGATCTGCAAGCGGCTCGTGCAACTGATGGGTGGCGAGATTGGCGTGGAGAGCATGCCGGGCAGCGGCAGCACCTTCTGGTTCGTCGTGCCGCTCAAGAGAAGCGAACCCGGTGCCGTCACGCCAGCGCCGACTGTTT
>CAZAWN010000194.1:0-5009 GCA_964488825.1 uncultured Methyloversatilis sp.
GGATATCTCGGTTGCCCAATGATATCCGTTTAGTAATGTGTTGGCGGAGTGGACGACCGCCTCCGCCATATTTGCTCTTGTTTGGATTTGTCTGACTACGTTTGGACTTCTCAATGCTGACTAGGGTTTATCGACTGTTTGTTGTGTGATGTTGTTTGTCGTTGTATGCTTGCGTTATGACATGATTTGTATGTCTAGATGTATATCGAATCAGTTAGGCGGAGGCAAAAACAAATGGCGCGACACATCAACAAGCTGACCGTGTTCAAGGTCAAGAATATTTCAAAGTCTGGCTGGCATGGCGACGGTGGAAATCTTTGGCTTCAAGTCAAGGATACCGGCGCGAAATCATGGGTATTCAGATACTCGCTGAACGGCAAAGCGAAGGTTATCGGACTCGGGCCGATCCACACTATCAACCTGGCTGAAGCACGCGATAAAGCCCGCCTGATGCGTCAGCAATTGCTTGAACAGATTGACCCGGCCGCGGGCAGGAAAGCTGCCAAGCTGGCGACAACCAAGCGAGTCACCTTCGATGAAGTCGCCAAATTGTTCATCACCAGCAAGAAGCACGAATGGACAAACGACAAGCATGCTGCGCAGTGGGAAAGCACACTGACCACCTACGCTTCGCCTGTATTTGGCAAGGTCGACGTGTCCGAGGTCGACACCGCGCTGGTGATGAAATGCTTGAACCCGATCTGGACTGAGAAAACCGAAACCGCCAGCCGGGTAAGGCAACGGCTTGAGGCCGTGCTGAACTACGCGACGACGGCAGGCTATCGGCATGGCGACAACCCGGCGCGATGGAAAGGACACATCGAGAATCTGTTACCGAAGGCCAGCCGCGTAACCAAGGTTCGCAATCATCCGTCACTACCCTGGCGGCAGGTTCCCGCCTTCATGCAGGCGTTATCGACCATGCAAGGTAATGCAGCGCGGGCTTTGGAGTTTGCGATTCTGACCGGCACCCGATCCGGCGAAGTCAGAGGCGCAACCCTGGCCGAAATAGATCTGGTGAACAAGGTCTGGACGATCCCGGCTGAACGGATGAAGGCAGGCCGCGAACATCAGGTTCCACTGACTCAGGCAGCCATCGATGCGCTGAACAAGGCGATTCGTTTCGATGGCGATGCACTGGCATTCCCTGGCACGAAAAAGGCCAGCCCGCTATCGGACATGAGTTTGTCGGCGTGCATCAAACGGCTGAACGAAAAGGCCGATCCACGGTGGACTGATGAAGCCGGCGCCGACATCGTTCCTCATGGATTCCGTTCAAGTTTCCGGATGTGGGCGGCAGAGGCCAGCAACTTCCCGCGCGAGGTGGCCGAACACGCACTGGCGCACCAACTACCGGACAGAGTTGAGGCCGCCTATCAGCGCGGCAGCCAGTTGGCGAAGCGAGTCAAGCTGATGGTGTCCTGGGCGAAATGGTGCAACACGTCGCCAACCGCTGACAACGTGCTGGAAATGCGGAGGACAGCATGAGCCGAAAATATGGCTGGTCGGGCGCAGCAGTGGCGGCGATGAGGGAAGCAATGATTGGCCCTGCTGCGATGGAAATTAACCGAAGGAAATATGATTCTGGCGATAAGTCGATACTGCTCGACGTCCTGCAGCGATGTTTTGTTGCACGGATTGACCCGCCCGAATGGGTCAAGAACGGGATGGTTCAATCAATTTCTGAACTGAACTCAGGGCTATCGGACGCTAATGATGTTTTTGGAGTTGACCCCAAGACACTTAGGTCATTACGGGATCAAAGGTTGATCAGAAAACACGCCGTGCGTGTGCACAACGCACTATTCAATCTCCGGCTTGAAGGTCGGAGCATGGCCGCTGATGATGCGCTTGATCAAGTCGCCAGCGACTAGAAATTACCGCGCCGATTAGTTGAGAAAATTTATAACGACGGGAAGCGGTTTCAATCACGAATTCCGATAGATCGCACCGATCAATCGACTGTGTATGGATACGCCATCATGCACACAGACATTACAGACATTCTTCAAGACACAGAAAAGCAAAAAGACGTGTCTGACTAGAGGTAAACCGAAGTATCAAATCCATTCCGTCGCAACCCAACAATGAAAGACGGAATGAAACACACCGCTGAAAAACCCTTTTTTGACATCCCAAAGACCGGCCCGGTAAGACCTGCTGAAGCCGCCGCTTATCTCCGGATTGCACGCTGCACGCTCTACGCCTGGGCAGCCGCCGGACGTCTGACGATCCACAAAGGCGGGCCGCGCACCAGCTATATCCGCGCCGAAGAACTCCGCCGCCTGGCTGGCGAGGTTCAATCATGAGAACCCCCACCCAAATCGAAATCGCTGGTGAAATCGACAAACTGCTGATCCAAGCCCGCGCGATCACCGGACTGTTGGGCGTTGTACCGGCTAAAGAATGTGACATGGATGATGAAGTCGTGACGAACGCCGCCTGGCTGCTGTCCGAAATGCTTGAGCGCATTCAAGTGCTGATCCAAGAAACCGACCGCATGTCGGGCTTGAAGCCTGACACCAGGGATGAAGGGGATCAACGCCATACAGTTCCAACCATCAAGGTTGGCTGGCTGCGCCAATGTCTAAACGTCTATCCAGATGATTTCGATCTTTCCTTCGGGGGGCTTGAGTTTTATCGAGTCAAAACCCGAGGTGAAAACATCGCCATGGTTGAGTTCAATCAGGGCGTTTACCTTGATACGGATGGTCAAGTCGTAATTCAGAGCTTTGATCATGGCTAAGCCCCGCCGCCGCAAAGGCGATGCCCGCCGCACAAGAAAAGCCATCCGTGCCAGCAAACGGGGGGGCGTATGAGTGGACCCCGCGTATCCAAAAACCCGCGCGTGCTGAAGCCTGGCGTCAATACAAACCGCCCCAATGGGGCAAGCTCTATTGCAACAAGCTTCCATCCCGGTGATTTGCTATCAGCTGCGTTGCATGGCAATCGTGCCACACGCCGGCTTGCTCGCCGCAATTTGAAAAAACGCTTACGCGCTGAAGGCGTTTTATGACCCGCCGCCTCTACCTCGCCATGATGCCGGCAAGGGGCAGCGCATGACCGCCGAATCCTCTTTCCTCGATGCCATGCGCGCCGCTGGCTTGATGCCGGTGAAGGAACATCCGCAAGCTGATGGACTACTCCACCGCTACCGCGTCGAAGGCGACAAAGCGGGCAGCAAAAACGGCTTCTATGTGCTCTACGCCGGCACCATCCCGGGCGGCGCTTTTGGTTCCTGGAAAACCGGAGAAACGCACAACTGGCGTGCAACCATAGACCGGCCGGTATCCCGCGCCGAACAGGACGAACACCGCCGCCAGATGGCCGAGGCGAACGCGGCGCGAACAGCGGAAACCCAGCGCATGCGAGAGACCGCCAGGGCGAAGGCGGAACGGCTTTGGGCGCTGTCTCGACCAGCTCAGGAAGATCATGCTTATCTGCTGCGCAAGAAGATCAAAGCCTATGGCGCGCGCCAGTTGAACGCCATGCTGGTGATACCGGCGCGAGACACCGCCGGCACGCTCCACACCTTGCAATTCATCGGCGCGGATGGCGGTAAACGCTTCCTGACTGGCGGCCGCATTCAGGGCTGCTACTGCGCCATCGGCAAGCCGGCCGGCACGCTGTTGCTGGCGGAAGGTTTCGCCACCGCCTGCACGCTGTACGAGGCCACCGGGCACGCCACCGCCTGCGCCTTCAACGCCGGCAACTTGCCACCTGTGGCACGCGCATTGCGCGCCAAATTCCCGGCGCTGCGCATCATCGTTTGTGCCGACAACGACGCTAACACCCCGGGCAATCCTGGTCTGACCCATGCCTATGCAGCGGCGCGCGCCGTGCATGGCTGGATTGCCGCGCCCAACTTCAACGGGGAATCCAATGACTGAACGCAGCGACTTCAACGACCTGGCGGCCGAAGCCGGCGCCGATGCTGTACGACTTGCGGTAGCCGCCGCGATGCCGGCCGCAACTGAACGCCCCGGCAACATGGATCCACTGTCACCGCCAACGATGGCGCCGGAAGGTTTCCCGCCGCTGCTGAAATCCATCGTCGACACCGGCACCGATAGCAGCGAAGCGCATCCGGTAGCCGTTGCGGCGAATGTCCTTGCCATGTTTTGCGCCATGATTGGACGCGGCCCGGTCCAGTTTATTGGCGATGCGGCATTGCATGCGCGGCCCTTCATGCTGATCGTCGGCAAGTCTGGCAAGGCCCGGAAGGGCACCGCCGAACATACGCCTATGCGGGTTTTTAGGGCGGCCGATGAGCTACTGCGCGCCAGGTTCAAAACGGCTGATCGTCTGCGCATTCACGGCGGCGGACTATCCACTGGCGAAGGCATTGTGTACGCCATCCGCGACGCCCGCGAAGGCGACGATGGCAAGGATGGTGACCCCGGCGTCAACGATAAGCGCCTGCTCGTGGTGGAACCCGAGTTCGACAACGTGCTGGCCCACACCAAGCGTGAAGGCAACACGCTTTCCGCCACCATCCGCAACCTGTGGGACGGCCGCGACCTGGAACCGATGAGCAAATCCGGGCAGAAGTCCGGCGAACGCTCCACCCGGCCGCATGTGGTTATCGTCGGGCATATCACCGGCCATGAGCTGCGCGAGAAGTCCACAGAGAACGACGCGGCGAACGGTCTGCTGAACAGGTTCATCACCGTGTTCGTGCATCGTCCCAAACTGGTTCCATTGCCCGAGCCGACGCCCGAAGTTCGTATCCGACACCTGGCTGAACGCATGGCCGATGCCATCGCCAGCGCGGCGAATGGCGACTACATCAACTCCAACAAAAGCGAAATCATCTTGGGCGATGAAGCGCGGGAATTCTGGTGCGAGCAATACCCGCAACTGTCCCGAGACCGTGAAGGCAAGGGCGGCAGTCTGATGGCCCGGGCAGAGGTCTATGCGCGGATGCTGGCGATGATCTTCTGCTTGATGGATAGCCGCCGCGAGATTGAACCCTGCGACCTGCGCGCGGCCCTGGCCTGGGTGGACTA
>CAZAWN010000195.1:0-5006 GCA_964488825.1 uncultured Methyloversatilis sp.
TCCTTGTCGATCAGGTCGAGGAGGCGCTGGCGCACATCGCCCGACGGGTAGCGGAGGTGTAGAAAACTCGGCGTTAAGGAGGGTTGATCGAGGCGGTCCGGCGCGAGTTATTTACCGCTGGGCAGTCGAAGATCATGGATCTATCAAACGGCAGAGCGTATTCGACCAGAGGATCGCGGTGTCGCGGATGGCAACCGGATGACGTCGCCCTTTTTCCTGCTGGTAACCCCTGCGTCCAACACGAAGCGGTTGCGCCCGTTCTCCTTGGCGCTATACATCGCCGTGTCGGCTCGTCGAAAAACCTCTTCCCCTTGCGCTGCACCATCGAACATGGCGACGCCAATGCTGGCCGAGCAGCGGTGCTCGACCGTGTCATCACGCGCTGCACTGGCCAGATGATAAGGTGTGGACAGACGTTGGAGAATATTGGCTGTGACGCGCTCGGCCTGACCGGATGCCTGCGCAGCATCGGTATCCAGATCGCCCAGCAGGACGACGAACTCATCGCCGCCAAAGCGCGCCACCGTGTCGCTATCACGAACACACTCGGCAAGCCGCTGCGCCACTTCGACGAGCAGTTGGTCACCCACCTCGTGGCCGTGACTGTCATTAAGCGGTTTGAAGTTGTCGAGATCGAGGAACATCAGCGCCCCATGCCGGGCGTCGCGGCGCAGACCGGCCAGCACGCGGTCGAAACGGTCATGCAGCAGGCGGCGGTTGGGCAGTTGGGTAAGCTGATCGTAAAACGCCAGTTGTCGCACTTCTTCTTCCAGGCGCTTGCGCTCAGTGATGTTGTTGGCGAGCGATATTGCTGAGCGCGGTTCGCCCGGTCGCTCAGGAAGCCAGGCATTGAACCATTCACACGTAAGAACGCGTCCATCACGCGTCAGGTTCTCGTTGATGCTGTAAGGCAGAACGCTCCCCTGAACCATGCGCGTGAGTTCGGGCTCCAGGCGCTGTTGCTCGGCAGCTGGCAGCAGGAAATCAATAAAACACCGACCGAGCACGTCCTCGCGTTTCCAACCGAAAATGACCTCTGCCTGGTGGTTCCAGTCGGTGATGATGAAGCCCTCGCGCCAGACGATACCTGCTGAAGCGGATGTCTCGAAAATAACGCGGTGATGCTCCTCGCTGCGTGATTTCTCTTCGAGGGCCAGTGCCAGGCGGCGGTTGATGCGATAGATGTAGAGGGCGATGCCGCCGACGATCAGCATGATCGTGACGACTACCGCCATGGCCCCATACAGGCGGGTGAGATCGATCTTCTGTTCGTGCTCGTAGAAGAAGCCATCCAGCGGTCGGTCGAGTTTTACCACCCCAAAACGCTGATAGGTCTGGGCGATGTGCTGCCAGCGGCCGGGGTTGCTGTGGCCGATCTCGATCACCTCGGGATTGATGAGTCGATGCAGCTCGCGTGCCTCGAAGGCCAGGTGCTCGCGCGATTTGTTCTGGCTGTTGTAGCGCTCCTGGATCAGGTCGATGATCTCGCTCGGATGGTCCAGCGCATACTGCCAACCCCGCATCGTGGCGGTGCGGAAGGCACTGACGACGGAGGGACGCTCGGCTGCGAGTGCTTGGCGGGTGAACAGGACATCACCGTAGAAATCCATGCCGTAGGTTTGTGGCTTGAGGATGGTGTAGGGGACGTTGCGCTGCTCCAGCATGAACGGCTCGTTGGATACATAGGCGTTGAGCGCTTCGACCCGGTGCTCAAGAAAATCGTCCAGGTGCCGCTCGTCCGGCACGATGTGTAGCTTGTCGGACGCGATGCCTTCGTCGAGGAACATCGCCTTGAGTTCCACGTCCTGGTCGCCCTCCATCAGCGCGATTCTGCCGGCTCCGGCGAGATCGACGAGACGTCGGTCACGTCCATGCACCACCAGGATGTTCGGCGAATGCTGGAATACCGGCCCCAACATCAGCACCGGCTTGCCATTGAGATAGTCGATAACGAGACTGGACACGCCGATGCCAAAATCGCTCTTGCCGGCCAGTACGTCCGCCACCGGGTCGGCACCCGGGCCGCCTTCTTTCAAGCTAACGTCAAGTCCAGCTTCGCGGTAGTAACCCTTGTGCAGCGCGGCGTAGTAGCCGGCAAACTGGAATTGGTGCATCCAGCGAAGCTGCAGTGAAACAGGCTCGAGGGCGCGAGCAGGAGCGGTAGAAAAAATCATTATGAGGGCGAGAGCAAGCCTGATAAAGTCCATTGGTGGCCTCTTTGAGTCTGGTTTGTGAAGCGACCCCCGCATTTCAGTCGATTACATCCTGCCACGTGTGTCGACTTCGTAAACTCTTTGCAAATGGTTGTGACAACACCCAGCCATGCGCGGCGGCACAGCACAGGCAATCTGTAGATGAGGAAGTGAGCCACGCTGCCAGACGCGGCGCGGGCGGGCTTACTTGCCGAAGGCGTCCAGTGCGGCGATGACGGGGTTGAGTTCGTCCAGCACTTTCTGCAACCGGGCATCGATCTGCTGCGCCGGAGCCTCCTCCATGCAGGCGACTTCGAGCTTGGCGGCGGCGAGTTGGACGCCCCTGGCGCCGATGTTGCCGGCGTTGGACTTGAGATTGTGGGCGATACGGGCATCCGTCTCCGGGTTGTTGTCTGCCCGGGCGAGGGCAAACTGTTCGGAGAAGTCGGCCTGACAATCGTGAAACTTCGCCAGCATGCGTCGGTAAAGCCCTTCGTTACCCATGCAGGTGGCGAGGCCGTGCTCGGTATCGATCCCGGGAATGGCCGGAAAACGGCTGGTCGGCTGGTCGGCGGGTGCAGCGGGTAGCGTGGGGGTCAAAGATGCCGTCTCGCCAGCGCCGACTTTCATGATGCGGTAGCCCCAGCCATGTACGGGAACGATCTGCCAACCGTTGTCGGGGCCAATAGCGAGTTTCTTGCGGATGCGGCTGATGTGGGTATCGACCGTGCGGGTATCGACAGCGGCGTTGATGCCCCAGACCTGTTCGAGCAGATGCACCCGCGACAGCAGCTTGCCGGGATGCTGGAAAAGGTAGCTGGCCAGCTCGTACTCCCGATGGGTAAGCTTGACCGGCGCGTCCTTGACAAGGAAGGAGAAGCTCTGCGGGTCGGCTTCGTAGGCGCCAAACTTCAGGGCCTGCGGCGCCTTGATCCGGCGGGTGAGGGCTTCAATGCGAGCCAGCAGCTCCATGTGGCGAGGCGGCTTGACTAGGTAGTCGTCGGCGCCGGACTGCAGGGCGGCCACCAGATCGGTTTCCTGATCACGGGCGGTCACGAAAATGACCGGGATATCCCAGCCAAGGTGCTCCCGTACCCATTTCAGCGCCACCTCGCCACTACTCTCGGGGAGCATCCAGTCAAGCAGGAGCAGGTCGAAGGATTCCTGCTGCAGAGTAGCGATGAAGTCCTTCACCGAGACGCAACAAGCGCAGGTGTGCCGAGCAGAAGCAAGCCAGAGCTTGTAGAGGTCCTGCTGCTGGAGGTCGTCTTCGAGGATGCCGATGTGCATGGAGGTGTCCAGTCCCGTCCTGCGTGCGCTAATGAAAAGCTTGCTGGACGATTCTATCGGCTGGCTATCGGCTTATCTACTCTCCCGCGGCAATGTTTGCCTGCATCTCCACCCCACATGCACCAAACATCGCCGGTAAACCTCTGTCAGAGATACAAGACGGCCGGGAACACCGTGACGGCAAGGGGAAATATCACCCACTCGCTATGGTGGCGCGCCAGGAAGCCGGAGAAGTGCATACTCAGAATCGTGATGGCGAGAATGTAGTAAAGGAAGAAGAACATTTTTCTGGCCCTGCTGGTTGCCAATCAATAGGGGTATTTCAGCAACCAAGCCGATGGCGAATGTGTCGACTTTGTGAATAGTTTGAAAAATGTTGTGAAGCAGGTCGAGGAGCCGCTGGCGCACATCGCCCGACGGGTAGCAGAGGTGTAGAAAACTCGGCGTTTATGGAGTCTTGTTACTCGCCCACGCGACGCAGGACGGTCTCGATTACGGCAACCGAGATGCGAAAGTCGGAAGCATGCAGGGTGCGAAAGGCCTCGCGCGCCGAGACGATCAAGCCGCGTTGCCTGGCCATGCCGATAAGGGCGGCAGTGCCCGCGACGGGGATTCCGTATTCACTTGCAATCGCCCGACCAGCGCGTTCATCGATGAGCAGCAGGGCAGGTGGGGTGCTCAGTAGGGCATGGCGGATGCAGGCGGTTTCGCCGGCATCAAGGTCGGGCAGGATGGGTTGGTCCGGCGTAGGGCCGCAGACTGCCAGGTAGCCAGCGGCTAGCGCCGCATTGATGGCTTGTTCATCCGGCAGGTTGAGACCGCTGATCACTTCATGGTGCACTTCGGCAGGCATCCAGACCTGACCAAAGAGTGCCCGCAGCCAGGGCAGACCCTCGATACGCGCCAGACCGATCAGCGGACTGGCATCGGTCAGGACGAGGCGAGCCATTCGTCGAGCGTGTCAAGATCGCGCGTTGCCTCATTGGCGTCGAGGTTTACGACGGCGATGCCGAGGCGCGACAGGTGGGTAACAAACATCGGAAGCGGCATGTCGGCCAGCCGGGAGGCGCGCGCCAGCGACAGATGACCATCACGGAACAAGGCCGTGGCCAGGGCGGGACGCACGCCTTCTGCTGTCAACACGTCGGCTTTGTCGACTCCGATGATCAAAGCATCCGGCTTGTCGCGGTTCATCACCAGGACGACATCTTGCCGGGCCAGACGCAAGGCTTCACTGGGATTATTCTTCAAGCCGCTGACGTTTACGGTTTCCATGCCTATCTCCAATAGGAAGATTACATAGGAATCATCCTAGCACGACTCGACCAGGAGCTGCGGCCTTGCACCGAGGGAGCCAGCGGGTTTCTCTATCGCATCACGGAGGCGTGGAAAACTCGGCGCCCCACAGGGACTTCCTTCGGTCGCTGGCGGGACGGCATCAGGACGGTTTCTGCTCGCCGCCCAGGGCTAGCAGGAGGTCGTCGAACAGGCGGGCGAGTTCGCCGGCCATCAGGGCGAAGTCGG
>CAZAWN010000196.1:0-4956 GCA_964488825.1 uncultured Methyloversatilis sp.
AACTTCATGATCCGCAAGCTCTTACGTCGCGTTTTCAAGCGCGGCGAACCCTATCCTCACCCGGTCGAAACCATCGAGATGGGCCAGCATGGCATCCGTCCCGAGCAAGTTTCGTCCGGCGCCCGGCGCACCTGCGAAACCCTGCAACAGGCAGGCTACCAAGCCTATGTGGTGGGCGGCGCGGTGCGCGATCTGATCGCCGGCATCGTACCCAAGGACTACGACATCGCCACCGATGCCACGCCCGATCAGGTGCGCGGGCTGTTCCGCCGCGCCCGCATCATCGGCCGGCGCTTCCAGATCGTCCATGTCATGCAGGGCGCCGAAACGCTGGAGGTCTCGACCTTCCGCGCCGCACATGATGCAGACACCCTCAAGGATGAACACGGCCGCGTGCTGCGCGACAACGTCTGGGGCAATCGGGAAGAGGATGCCGCCCGCCGCGATTTCACGGTGAACGCGCTCTACTACGACCCGGCCAAGGGGCAGGTATTCGACTACCACCACGGCGTACGCGACCTGCAGCGCAAGACGCTGCGCATGATCGGCGACCCGCGCACCCGCTACCGCGAAGACCCGGTGCGCATGCTGCGCGCCGTCCGGCTGTCCGCCAAACTCGACTTGCGCCTGGACCCGACGGTGCAAGCCCCGATCGGCGAAATGGCCGAACTCATCGAGAACGTACCGGCTGCGCGACTGTTCGACGAGATGCTCAAACTGCTGTTCTCCGGTCATGCGGTGGAATGCCTCAAGCGCCTGCGGGAGGATGGCCTGCATCGCGGCCTGCTGCCCTTGCTCGATGTGATTCTTGAACAACCGCTCGGCGAAAAGTTTGTCATGCTGGCGCTCGCCGATACCGACCGACGGGTACGCGAAGGCCGGCGCACCTCGCCCGGTTTCCTGTTCGCCACATTGCTGTGGCATGAGGTGCTGGCCAATTGGGAAGCACGCAAGGCCAGAAATGAACTGCCGGTGCCGGCCATGCACGCGGCGATGGATGAAGTGCTTGACGTGCAGGGTGAGAAACTCGCTATTACCCGCCGCATCGCCGGGGACATCAAGGATATCTGGCTGCTGCAGCCGCGCTTCGAAAAGCGTGCCGGACGCGCGCCCTTCCGCCTCGTCGAGCAAAGCCGCTTCCGCGCGGCCTGGGATTTCCTCCGCCTGCGCGCCGAGAGCGGCGAGGCGGAAGCGGAGCTTGCCGACTGGTGGGCGGCCTTCGAACAGGCCGGCAATGCCGAACGGGAAGACATGCTGAAGCCCGAGACAAACGGCACCAAGAAACGTCGCCGCCGGCGCGGCAACAAACCCGCCGAAGCTGCCGTCGCGCCAGCGCCGACTTTTGAGCCCTAGATGCGGATCACTGCCTACGTTGCCCTGGGCGCCAATCTCGGCGACCCGGTAGCGACACTCCACACCGCCTGCAGGGCGCTGCGCAATCAACCGGATACGCGCTTTCTCGCTGCATCCTCGCTGTATCGGACCGCTCCGGTCGGGCTGCGCAACCAGCCCGACTTTATCAACGCAGTTGTCGCACTGGATGTCGACAGTGCCGTCCTGCCAGCGCCGAGTTTGCTGGCTCGCCTGTTGGCCATCGAAGCGGAATTCGGTCGCATCCGTACCATCAGGAACGCCCCACGCACCCTCGATCTCGATCTGCTGCTGTATGGCGTCGAGCAAGTCGACCTGCCTGAGCTGACCCTGCCTCACCCACGCATGAGCGAGCGCGCCTTCGTTCTCGCGCCGCTGGCCGAGATCACGCCCGAGCTTGTCATTCCTGGCCATGGGCCGCTCGCTGCGCTGTTGCCTGCCGTGGCCGACCAACTCGTCGAAAGACTCGCGTAGGTTTCCTTGATGTATCCTTTCGCATCGCTTAACGTCTGCGCACCATGACCTACCTCGCTGCCAACAAGCCGATCACCCTGCCTGAACTGGCCCGCATGAAATATGCGGGAGATAAAATCGCCATGCTCACCGGCTACGACGCCAGCTTCGCCGCGCTCGAAGACCGCTGCGGTGTCGATGTCATTTTGGTCGGCGATTCGCTCGGCAATGTCATCCAGGGCAAGACCTCGACGCTGCCGGTGACCATGGAGCACATGGTTTATCACGTCGAATGCGTCGCCCATCAGGCGCTGCGGCCAATGGTGGTCGGCGATCTGCCCTTTGGCGCTTATCACGAGTCCAAGGAGCAGGCGATCCGCAACGCCAGCCGCCTGCTCGCCGCCGGCGCGGAAATGGTCAAGCTCGAAGGCGGCACGGTGATGGCGGAAACGGTGCATTTCCTCGTCGAGCGCGGCGTGCCGGTCTGCGCCCACATTGGCCTGACGCCGCAATCGGTCCACGCGCTCGGTGGCTATCGCGTGCAAGGCCGCGACGAGGCCGGCGCGCAGCGCATGAAAGCCGACGCGCGCGCCCTCGAAGATGCCGGAGCGACGATGATGGTGCTCGAAATGGTACCTTCCGCGCTGGCCGCAGAGATTACCCGCGAGCTCAAGGTCTGCGCCACCATCGGCATCGGCGCCGGTCCGGACTGCGATGGTCAGGTACTGGTGCTCTACGACATGCTCGGCCTCTACCCCGGCAAGAAGGGCCGCTTCGTCAAGGACTTCATGGCGACCGCCCAGAGCATCGAAGGCGCCGTGCAGGCCTATGTTGCCGCCGTCAAGGATGGCAGCTACCCCGCCCCGGAACACTGTTACTGAGCTTTCCCCATGCAAGTTCATGAAACCATCGCCGGCCTGCGCGCCGCGCTGCGCACGGCCGGTCGCGTCGTGTTCGTGCCCACCATGGGCAATCTTCACGAGGGCCATATCGCCCTGATGCGCGAGGCGCGCGCCCACGGCGACACGGTGGTCGCCTCGATCTTCGTCAATCGTCTGCAATTCCGGCCTGGCGAGGATTTCGACAAGTATCCGCGCACCTTCGCCGCCGACTGCGAAATGCTCGTCGCCGCGGGTGTCGATCATCTTTTCGCACCGAGCGAAGAAGAGCTGTACCCCGCCCCGCAAAGTTATTTCGTCGAGCCGCCGGCCGGGCATGCCAGCATCCTCGAAGGGGAGTTCCGGCCGGGCCACTTTCGCGGCGTCGCCACGGTGGTAATGAAACTGTTCGCCATCGTCCAGCCCCAGGCCGCCCTGTTCGGCATGAAGGACTACCAGCAGTTCATGGTGCTCTCGGCGATGGTGAGCGAATTCGCCCTGCCGATCGAGGTGATTCCCGGTGAGACGGTGCGCGCCGACGATGGACTGGCGTTGTCTTCGCGTAACGGTTACCTTAGCGTTGCCGAACGCGCTGAAGCACCCCGCTTGCACCGCTGTCTGACTCGCATTGTCCGGGCTATCCGCAATGGTGAGCGAGATTACGCCCCGCTGGAAGCCGCTGCCGTGGTCGAACTGCAAGCCCACGGCTGGCAACCGGACTACATTTCCGTACGAAAAAGAATTGATCTACAATCCCCGCCAGCCGATGTATCTGCGCCCCCCGCATCCCTTGTCGTTCTTGCGGCGGCCCGTCTGGGCAGCACGCGCCTGATCGACAATCTCGAAATCTGAATCCACTCTGAATCCACCCCTTTTCACCTTCGAGGCAACCATGAGCGAACACATCCATTACGTCAGCGACGCCAGCTTCAAGAGCGACGTGCTGGAATCCCCCATTCCCGTACTCGTCGATTACTGGGCCGAATGGTGCGGGCCCTGCAAAATGATCGCGCCGATTCTCGACGACATCGCCAAGGACTACAACGGCCGACTCAAGGTCGCCAAGCTGAACATTGACGAAAACCCAAAGACCCCCGGCGAGTACGGTATTCGTGGCATTCCGACGCTGATCCTGTTCAAGGGCGGCAGCGTCGAAGCGACTAAAGTCGGAGCGCTCTCGAAGTCCCAACTGGTCGCCTTCATTGACAGCAACCTGTAATCCCTTTACATTCGCTCCGCAATCGCCCAGCCCGTTGGCTTAGGCGGTTGCAGGCAGCCCCCCCTCCCCCGGCCCGGAACGGCCGCACCCCTCCCCCTCCGCTTCTCCACATCGCCGGCGCCTTCTGTCCGCGCTCACCCCAGACTCAGCCATGCATCTTTCCGAACTCAAGACCCACCACGTCAGCGCATTGATCGACATGGCCACAGCCATCGGCATCGAAGGCGCCAACCGCCTGCGCAAACAGGAACTCATCTTCGCCATCCTCAAGGAACATGCCAAGAAGGGTGAGATCGTCTATGGCGACGGCTGCCTCGAAGTGATGAACGACGGTTATGGTTTCCTGCGCTCGGCCGATACATCCTACCTTGCCAATCCCGACGACGTGTATGTCTCGCCCTCCCAAATCCGCCGCTTCAACCTGCGCACAGGGGACACCATCGAAGGTGAAATCCGCACCCCCAAGGATGGCGAACGCTACTTCGCGCTCGTAAAGCTCGACAAGGTCAATGGCGAATCGCCTGAAATCTGCAAGAACAAGATTCTGTTCGAAAACCTCACCCCCTTGCACCCGACCGAGCATCTGCGTCTCGAACGGGATATCAAAGCCGAAGAGAACATCACCGGCCGCATCATCGACATCATCTCCCCGATCGGCAAGGGCCAGCGCGGCCTGCTGGTTTCCGCCCCGAAATCCGGCAAGACGGTGATGCTGCAGCATGTTGCCCATGCCATCTCTGCCAATCATCCGGAGGCCGTGCTGATCGTTATGCTGATCGACGAGCGGCCCGAGGAGGTCACCGAGATGACCCGCACGGTACGAGGCGAGGTGGTCGCTTCGACCTTCGACGAACCTGCTACGCGCCACGTACAGGTTGCCGAAATGGTCATCGAAAAGGCCAAACGCCTCACCGAGCATAAGAAGGATGTTGTGATCCTCCTCGACTCGATCACCCGCCTGGCGCGCGCATACAACACCGTCCAACCGGCCTCCGGCAAAGTGCTCACCGGCGGCGTGGATGCCAACGCCCTGCA
>CAZAWN010000197.1:0-4939 GCA_964488825.1 uncultured Methyloversatilis sp.
TCGGCGAAGCGCGCGTCTTCATCTCCAGCTTCGATAGGCCGAACATCCGCTATACCGTGGTCGAGAAGGACAACCCGCGCCGGCAACTGCAGGCCTTCCTCGCCGACCGCAAGGGCGAGGCCGGCATCGTCTATTGCCTGTCGCGCAAGAAGGTCGATGAAACCGCCGAATGGCTGAACAGCCAGGGCTACGCCGCCCTGCCCTACCACGCCGGCATGGATGCCGCGAGCCGCGCCGCAAACCAGCGCCGCTTCCTGCGCGAGGAAGGCCAGATCGTCGTCGCCACCATCGCCTTCGGCATGGGCATCGACAAGCCCGACGTGCGCTTCGTCGCCCACCTCGACCTGCCCAAGAGCCTCGAAGCCTACTATCAGGAAACCGGCCGCGCCGGGCGCGACGGTGAGCCAGCCGACGCATGGATGACCTACGGCCTCAACGATGTGGTGATCCACCGCCAGCGCATCGACGAATCGGCCGCCGGCGAGGAGCAAAAGCGCATCGAACGCGGCAAGCTCGACGCCCTGCTGGCCTGGTGCGAAACCGCCGAATGCCGGCGCGTCCGCCTGCTCGGCTACTTTGCCGAAGCGCGCACCGAGCGCTGTAACAACTGCGACACTTGCCTGAATCCGCCCGAGTTGTGGGATGGCACCGTCGCCGCGCAGAAAGCCATGTCGGCCATCCTGCGCACCGGGCAGCGCTTCGGCGCCGGTCATCTGATCGATCTGTTGCGCGGCAAAGCGAACGAGCGCATGCGCGAACTCGGCCATGACCGCCTGCCCACTTTCGGCGTCGGCGCCGATCTCGACGAGGCGGGCTGGCGCGGTGTATTCCGCCAACTGCTCGCCGCCGGCCTGCTCCATGCCGATGCGCAAGCCTACGGCGCACTCAAGCTGACCGATGCCGCACGCCCGGTGCTGCGCGGCGAGACAGTGATGCCTCTGCGTCGGCAGAAACTGCAAAAGTCGGCGCTGGCGGGACGGCACAAACGCCATCACGTCGCCCCCGCCCCTGCGTCGCCGGGCGCTCCAGCGCTGATCGACGCGCTGCGCGCCTGGCGCGCCGCCCAGGCCAGAGCGCAGGGCGTACCCGCCTACGTCATCCTGCATGACAAGACCCTGCACGAACTTGCCGCCGCACGCCCTGCCAGCCGGGTAGAACTGCTCGACGTACCGGGCATCGGACAGGCTAAGGCGGAACGTTACGGCGCCGATCTGCTGGTGTTGCTGGAGCACGCCACCGGATAGGGTTCCGATGGACGCTTCGCGTGGTGTATGCTCGGGTCTTTCCCACAATCCGGACGTGGATCATGATCGTGCACCGCCGAACATGGCTTTACCGGCTGCTCGGAGAACGCGAGGTTCGCAGCGTCACCTTCAAGCTCCCCCTGACCTCCGCCCAGGCCAGACAAGCCCTGCGTCAATCGGTCGGAGAACCCGTCGAACTTTGGGGACGTAGTCCCAGTGATCTGAACGGTAACCGGAGTCTGTGAGCGCGCCGCAGGAGCGCGCAGCCTTCCTGGTCCACGGCCCCGGCTATGAAGTGCAACTGGAAACCCTCGCCATCGCGGGTGGCGGCGATCTCGAAATCCGCTCCTTGCTGGATCGGCAACAGTACTGGGACCCCGACGGTGCGGCGGCGCGCGCCGGCATCTCTTCGGCAAGCTGGTCTCTGTTCGGGCAAATCTGGCCTTCGGCTCGACTGCTGGCAAACCTGATGCAATCATGGAATCCGGCCGGCCGGCGGATTCTCGAAACGGGCTGCGGCCTGGGACTCGCCAGCCTGGTACTGCACCGTCGGAACTGCGATATCACCGCCAGCGATTGTCACCCGCTGGCGGAAACCTTTTTGCACGATAACCAGCGCCGCAACGCTTTGCCCTTCATGAAGTATCTGGCGGCAAGCTGGAGCGAGGTCAATCCCGCCTTGGGCCGCTTCGACCTGATTATCGGCAGCGACATTCTTTACGAACGTAACCACCCCAGGCAACTGGCGAAGTTCATGAACCGCCATGCGCGGCCCAGTGCCGAGGTGATCGTGATCGATCCGGGCCGCACCCATCGGCGGGCCTTTACCGATGCCATGGCGCAACACGGCTTCGACTGCGCGCCCAGTCGGATTGAATACCAGCGCATCGACGCAGCGCCTTTTCGCGGCCACCTGCTGCATTACCGTCGCTGAACCTTATCCGCGCCAGAAATTGACCAGGCCATACAGGCCGTAACCGAGCACCAACAGCCCGGATACGAGACGCGTGGCACGCGCCTGGGCGAAGCGCCGGAAGCGCGCCAGCAGCAGTCCGGCCAGCAGAAGGTTCGGCAAGGTGCCGAGGCCGAAGGCGAACATCAGCAAGGCGCCTTGCGTTGCCGAGCCGCTCGCCAGCGCGGCGGTCAGGGCGCTGTAGACCAGACCGCAGGGCAACCAGCCCCACAGCAGCCCCAGCGGCAGCGCCTGAGAAACACCGCGTACCGGCAGGAAGCGCCCTGTCAGCGGCAGGATGCGTCGCCACACCGCCTGCCCGCCGCGTTCCAGCGGCGCCAGGAAACGCGGCATGCCGAGCAGATACAGCCCCATGGCGATCAGCATCAGGCTGGCCAACAGATACAGGGCATGCTGCAGCGCCAGCAGTTGACCGGCTGCCTGACCGAGCAAGCCAGCCATCAAACCGGCGGCCGCATAACTGAGGATGCGGCCAAGGTTGTAAGCGAGATGGACCCGAATGGCGACTGCGCCGCCCTGCGGCGACTGAAGGCTCAAGGCACCGACAATGCCACCGCACATGCCGGCGCAATGGGCACCGCCCAGCAAGCCGACTATAAATAGTGCCAGCAGGCCGTGATCCATGCCGTCCTAATTCAGGCCGAGCGAGCCGGCCAATGCCGTCTCGCGTGCGCCGACTTTTGCATCAAGTCAGATGACTTTGGAGTAGCGCACGCGCTCGCGGTCCGAGCGCAGGTAACGGTCGAACGCCATCGCGATCACGCGCACCAGAATGCGACCTTTCGGCTCGACGGTGATCCACTGGTCATCGATGGAGATCAGCCCGGCCCGCTCCATCTCGCGCAGATCGGCCAACTCAGGCGCGAAATACGACTTGAAGTCGATCAGATGGGCAATCTCGATGGATTCGATCGACAGCTCGAAATGACACATCAGCGCCTGGATGATCGAACGGCGCAGCAGATCGTCGGCCGTCAGCTCCAGCCCGCGCATGATCGGCAGATGACCCTGATCGAGCGCATCGTAATACTCGTCGAGCGTGCGGTAGTTCTGGCAGTAGGTCGGGCCGACCTTGCCGATGGCGGAAACGCCAAAGGCCAGCAGATCGGCTTCGGCATGCGTCGAATAGCCCTGGAAGTTGCGATGCAGCCGCCCCTGGCGCTGTGCCACAGCCAGCTCGTCGTCGGGCCGGGCAAAGTGGTCCATGCCGATGAAAACATAGTCGGCGTCGGTGAGACGGCGGATCGCCAGCTGGATGATCTGCAATTTGGCGTCAGCGCTGGGCAACTCGGCTTCGTTGATGCGTCGCTGCGGCTTCGCCAGATTCGGCAAATGCGCGTAGTTGTAGATCGACAGACGATCCGGACCCAGCTTGAGAATCTCGTCGAGCGTATGGTTGAAACTGATGACGTTCTGCTTCGGCAGGCCGTAGATCAAGTCGACCGAAATGCCCTTGAAGCCGAACTCGCGCGCCGCCTCGATAACGACACGCGTCTCGTCGAGCGTCTGGATACGGTTCACCGCCTGCTGCACACGCGGATCGAAATCCTGCACGCCGACGCTCATACGGTTGAAGCCGAGCTCGGCGAGCAGCTTGACGGTCTCGCGATCCACCTTGCGCGGATCGACTTCGATGGAGTATTCGCCATCGGGCAGCATCTTGAAATGCTGCCAGGTCATCTCCATCATGCGGCGCATCTCGTCATGCGACAGGAAAGTCGGCGTGCCACCGCCCCAGTGGAGCTGGATTACCTCGCGCGGACCATCCAGCGACTCGGCCTGCATGGCCATCTCTTTACCGATATATTTCAGATACTTGGCCGAACGACCGTGATCCTTGGTGATGATCTTGTTGCAGGCGCAGTAGTAACAGATGGTATTGCAGAAGGGGATGTGAAAGTATAATGAAAGCGCTCTACCAATACCGCCAATGGTGCGCTTGCCCAGCCATGAGCTGTATGCGGTAGCGTCGAAGGCTTCCACAAAACGATCAGCTGTCGGGTAAGACGTGTAGCGCGGGCCGCTGACGTCGAAGCGACGGATGATCTGGGGATCGAAAATCAGTTCTTGATAGTGGCTCACGGCGACGAACGGATGACGACAAAAATTGAAATTGCAGGGCTTGCCCTCGCGAGGTTCGCAGGATGCAACAAGATCGCGAAGTTCACGTTGACACAGATCAAAGCAGTCAAGATTGATACGATTTTTTCGCGGAAAGCACCTTCATGCAAGCAAAGCTAGCCCAAGTTTCCGTGTCGCATCTGCGCGAAGCCTGTTCGCAATGCAACCTCCGCGAGCTGTGTCTGCCGGTCGGCTTGTCCGAACGCGAACTGGGACAGCTGGACGAACTGGTCACCCTGCGCCGCCGAGTCCTGCGTGGCCAGCACATCTACCGTAACGGCGATCCTTTCGAGGCGATCTACGCCATCAAGACCGGTTTTTTCAAGACTGACGTGCTGCTGGAAGACGGCCGCGAGCAGGTCACCGGCTTCCAGATGACGGGCGAGGTGCTCGGCCTGGACGGCATCGGCACGGAAAAGCACACCTGCAACGCCACGGCGCTGGAGGACAGCGAAATCTGCGTGATTCCGTTTTCCGACCTGGAGAATTACTCGCGCGAGATCGGCGCCCTGCAACACCACTTCCACAAGGTGATGTCGCGCGAAATCGTGCGCGACCATGGCGTGATGATGCTGCTCGGCATCATGCGCGCCGAAGAGCG
>CAZAWN010000198.1:0-4898 GCA_964488825.1 uncultured Methyloversatilis sp.
TGGCCAGCAGGAAGCCCGGATAGTCCTCCGGAAGGACCTGCCACGCAGAAAGCCCGGGAATGATCATTTCGATTCCGGAAAACAGCGTGCCCTGACCGAGAAACTCTCGCAACGCGCCGAGCAGGCCGATGACCCAGACGAAGCCGACGCCCATGACGACGCCGTCGTAGGCGGCCACGCCGGCCGAATTTTTCGCGGCGAAGGCTTCCACTCGCGCCAATACGATACAGTTAGTGACAATCAGGGGGATGAAGATGCCCAACACTAGGTAAAGCTCGTGTAGATAGGCGTTGAACAGCAGATCGACTACTGTGACGAGCGCAGCGATGATGAGGATGAATACCGGGATGCGGATTTCGTAAGGTATGAGTCCGCGTAGGGAGGCGACGGCGAGATTGGAAAGGGCCATGACGAGAATGGTGGCAATACCGAGACTGACGGCATTCACCATGGTGCTGCTGACAGCCAGCAGTGGGCACAGTCCCAGCAACTGACCCAGAATTGGATTTTGTTTCCACAAGCCGTTACGGGCTATCTCACGATAGATGCTCATGGGCGGTTCTCCTTGAAGGTTTCTCCGGCCGGTGTTTTGTACAGATCTTCGCTGCGCTCCAGCGCCCAAGCCAGAGCGCGTCCGCTGGCCTTGGCGATGGCACGAGCAGAGATGGTCGCTCCGGCGCGCTGGTCGAACACGCCACCGTCCTTCTTGACGCGCCATTTATTCTGCGGCGTTTCCGCGAATCCGCGAGCCGAGAATTGGGCAATCCATGGCGAAGTCTTGTTCTTGTCTTTTTTGGGGTCGATGTAGTCGCCGAGGCCAGGCGTTTCCTTGTGCTGGGTGACCCGGACAGCGGCAAGCCGACCGTCGGCGCGGACGGCCAGGATCAGTCCGATCTGTCCGGAGTAGCCATCGGGGGCGTTCGATTCCAACACCAGAGCAGCGGGTTCGCCAGCCTTGCGGGCACGATACAGGCGGCTGGATTCCGTCAGGCCGAGGTCAGGCTGCGGAGGTAGGTCGATGACATCGGCGAGGAGATCGTTGTCGTAGGCGTCGGGAGAAAGAACCTCGGCAATCAGTCGGCGTTTGGCGTCAAGGGCCGTGGCCTGCAAGGTCGGCTGGGTGATCTGATACACCACCGCCATCATCGCGGTGAAAACCAGCGTGAACGCCAGCAGAATCGCGGCAGTACGAAGCGAAATGCGCAAGGCACCCGGTTCGGGCAGCGGAGGTGGGGCGACAGCGGGTGCGGTTTCGCTCATGAGTCGCTTTTCCGTTTATGGCCGAACACCTTTGGCTGGGTGTTCATGTCGATCAAGGGCACCAGCAGGTTCATCAGCAAAATGGCGAAAGCCATGCCGTCAGGGTAGCCGCCGAAACTGCGGATGATCCAGGTGAGAGCGGCGGCGCCGGCGGCGAAGATGATTTTCCCGAGCGGGGTGGTGCAGCCGGAGACCGGGTCGGTGGCGATGAAAAAAGCGCCGAGCATGGCGCCGCCGGTGAATAAGTGGAAATTCGCACCGACGAAATAGGCCGGGTTGAGGAGGTTGAAAAGGGTGGCGATCAGCGCGAGCGCGGCAATGAAGGTGACCGGCACATGCCAGGTGATGACGCGCTGCTGCAATAGCCACAGACCGCCGAGCAGGTAACCGGCGGCGATCCACTCCCAGCCATGTCCGCCGACATTGCCGAAGGTGGCGCTGGAACCCAGGATGCCTTCGACCGTGGCGCGCAGCTCCGGGTCGCGCAGGGTGGTGCGCAAGGCGTCGAGCGGGGTGGCCATCACCAGCGCATCCAGCTGACGTACGCCGGAAAAGATCGCTTCCAGCATCGGTGCGAAGCTGTTGGCATCGGCGCGCGGCCATTGCGACATGAGTTGCGGATAGGCGACGATCATCGCGCAGAAAGCGACCATGGCCGGGTTGAAGGGGTTCTGGCCGAGTCCGCCATAAAGATGTTTGGCGATGACGATGGCAATCAGCACGCCGAGTACGGTAAGCCACCAGGGGGCGATGGGCGGGAAAGTCAGGGCGATTAGCCAGGCGGTCACAAGCGCGCTGCCATCACCGAGGTACTGCATCACCGGCTTGTCGCGCAGGTGCAGCATGAGCGCTTCGGCGGCGAGCGCCGTTACCGAGGCGAGGGCGATCTGGACGAGGATGGCCGGACCGAAGAACCAGACGTAGGCAGCAATGCCGGGCAACAGGGCGAACAGCACCTTGACCATGACGCTGCGCACGCTGGCTTGCTTGAGGATGTGCGGGGAACTGTACATCAGGCGCTGTCCTTGGGTGAGGCGGCTTGGGCGCGCCGGGCTTCGGCGGCGGCGACTTGTGCTTGCTGGTCGGGTGTCAGGTCTGTCGTGTTGAGCGGCGTCAAGGCAGCTTTTTTCGCGGCAGCGCGTGCCTGGGCGGCGGCGATCAGGTCTGCGGGAGAGGCGGGTGTCGCGAGTTGTGTTGCGGCGGTGTCAGGTGCCGTCACGCCAGCGCCGACTTTCTCGGTATTGGAAGCATCCGAGACTGCGGCGGCAGCAGACTGCTTGGCCGCTTCCTCTTGCGCCAGCTTGGCCTTGGTTTCGGCAGCTTTGGCGGCGAGTTTGGCGGCTTTCTCGGCTTTTTCGCGCTCTTCGCGGAGTTGACGAAACTCGTAACGCTCGCGCGCAATGTCGGCGGCGACCTTGTCGCGTTCGCGCGCGCGGATTTCCGACTTGGCGAAGCGGTAATAATCGACCAGCGGAATGCGCGAAGGGCAGACATAGGCGCAGCAACCGCATTCGATGCAGTCGAACAGGTGATATTCCTGGGCCTTGCCGAAGTTCTTCGATTTGGCGTACCAGTACAGTTCGTGCGGCTGCAGGATCATCGGGCAGGCGCGCGTGCATGCGCCGCAGCGGATGCAGGGCATTTCGGGCAGCGGCGGCGGGAACAGCTGGGCGCTCATCGCCAGCAGGCAATTGGTCGCTTTGACCACCGGCACTGAAGTGTCGGAAAGCGCGAAACCCATCATCGGGCCGCCCATGACGATACGGTTGGTGTCGGCGCGTGGTGCGCCGAGCGGTAGCAGGGCATCCATCGGTGTGCCGATGAGCACCTCGTAGTTCCCCGGGGTGGCGTAATTGCCGGCGAGACTCAGGATGCGCGAGATCAGCGGCTCGCCATGCAACACGGCGCGAGCGACGGCGTAGACGGTGCCGACGTTGAAACACTGCACGCCGAAATCGGGACCGAGTTTGCCGTAGGGAATCTCGATGCCGGTCAGCACCCGGATGAGTTGCTTCTCGCCACCGGCGGGGTACAGGGTCGGCACGCTGACGACCGCGCAACTGCCGCTGTCGCAGTCATCCAGATGGACACGCAGCGACTGCGCCGCCTCGGGTTTGTTGTCTTCGACGCCGAACAGGATGCGTTTCGCGCCCATCAAACGGCCGACAATACGTGCGCCGGCGACGATGTCTTCGCCGCGTTCGCGCATCAAGCGATCATCGCAGGTAATCCAGGGTTCGCATTCAGCGCCGTTGATGATCAGCGTCTCAATCCTCTTCGGTGAGCGCGTTTTGACGTGGCTGGGAAACACGGCGCCGCCCAGGCCGACGATGCCGGCATCACGGATGCAGGCGCGCAGGTGCTCCGGATCGGTGTCGAAGGGATCAAGCGGTCTACGTTCTATCCATGTTTCATCGCCATCGGGTTCGATCACGGCGCAGGGCGCGGCGAGACTGGAAGGGTGGGGCAGGGGGCGAGATTCGATGGCGATCAGGGTACCGGAGGTGGGCGCATGGACGCTGGAACCGAAGGCGCCCTCGGCACTGCCGATCAATTGGCCCTTGAGCACCCTTTCGCCGGCGCGCGCCTGAATAACGGCCGATCCGGTGGCGCTTTGCCTGAACGGCACAACGAGCAGATTCGGCAACGGAGCTCGGGCGATGGGCGTCTGGGCCGACTCCTGTTTATGAGACGCAGGCTTGACGCCACCGGGAAAGCGGAAAAGATCAAACATGGTTTGCCTCTTTCCTCACCGGGACAATGCCGATCACCGGATACTTCCATTTCCATGTGTCGATGGTTTCGGGCAGGGCTTCCATCGTGATGCAATTGACGGGGCAGGGCGGCAGACACAGTTCACAGCCGGTGCATTGGGCGGCGATGATGGTGTGCATCTGCTTCGCCGCGCCGACGATGGCATCCACCGGACAAGCCTGAATGCACAGCGTGCAGCCGATGCAGGTTTGCTCGTCGATGAGCGCCGCGCTTTTCGGTTTCTCGATGCCATGCTCGCCAGAGAGTTCCTTGAATTCACGGCCGAGCAGGTCGGCCAGCTTGCGGATGCCTTCTTCACCACCCGGCGGGCATTGATTGATCTCTGCTTCGCCCTTGGCGACAGCTTCCGCATAGGGTTTGCAGCCGGGATAACCGCATTGGCCGCATTGTGTCTGGGGAAGGATCGCATCGATTTTTTCGACCAGCGGGTCGCCCTCGACCTTGAAGCGCACGGCGGCATAGCCGAGTGCCGCACCCAGCACGATCGCCCCGAAGGCCATGACGAGAATCGCAGTCAGCATCGGCGGTCCGCTTATCTGTACTTGTCGAGTCCGGCGAAGCCCATGAAGGCAAGGCTCATGATGCCGGCAGTGATCATGGCGATCGCCGTGCCACGAAAATGCACCGGGACATCGGCGCCTTCCAAGCGTTCGCGAATGCCGGCGAACATTACCAGCGCAAGAGTGAATCCCAGTGCGGAGCCGAAACCGAAGAGCATCGATTCGAGAAGGTTGTGGCGCATGCCGATATTCAGCAGCGGTACGCCCAGCACCGCGCAGTTGGTGGTGATCAGGGGAAGGAATATACCCAGTACCTGATGCAATATCGGGCTGGTCTTCTGGATCACCAGTTCGGTGAGCTGC
>CAZAWN010000199.1:0-4880 GCA_964488825.1 uncultured Methyloversatilis sp.
TTTCTCCAGCACGCCGTGCTTGGCGAGGTCGAGCGCGCAGTTGAGCGCGGTCTGGCCGCCGAGGGTCGGCAGCAGGGCATCGGGACGTTCCTTGGCGATGATGTTTTCCAGCACCTGCCAGGTAATCGGCTCAATGTAGGTCACGTCCGCCATGTTCGGATCGGTCATGATCGTCGCCGGGTTCGAATTGACCAGGATGACCTTGAAACCCTCTTCGCGCAGCGCCTTGCAAGCCTGGGCGCCGGAATAATCAAATTCGCAGGCCTGGCCGATGATGATCGGGCCGGCGCCGATGATGAGGATGGAGTGAATATCGGTGCGCTTAGGCATGTTTGCGCTCCGCCATGAGCTTGATGAAGCGGTCAAAGAGATAGGCGACGTCGTGCGGACCGGGGCTCGCCTCGGGGTGGCCCTGGAAGCACAGCGCCGGACGATCAGTCCAGGCCAGGCCCTGCAGGCTGCCGTCGAACAGCGACACATGCGTCACCTTGATGTTGGCGGGCAGGGTCGCCGGATCGGCGGCGAAGCCGTGGTTCTGGCTGGTGATCAGCACCTGCCCGGACTCCAGATCCTTGACCGGGTGGTTGGCGCCGTGGTGACCGAACTTCATCTTCAGCGTCTTGCCGCCACCGGCCAGCGCCATCAGCTGGTGGCCGAGGCAGATGCCGAAGGTCGGCAGTTTCTGGTCGAGGAAAGTGCGGATCGCGGCAATGGCGTAGTCGCAGGGTTGCGGATCGCCGGGGCCGTTTGAGAGGAACACGCCATCGGGATTCATGGCCAGCACCTCGGCGGCTGGCGTCTGCGCCGGCACGACGGTGAGCTTGCAGCCGCGCGAGGCCAGCATGCGCAGGATATTGCGCTTGACGCCGAAGTCGTAGGCGATCACATGAAACTTTTCCTGCGCCGGTGCCGTATAGCCAGCGCCGAGTTTCCATTCGCCTTCGGTCCAGGCGTAGGGCTGGTCGACTGTGACCACTTGGGCGAGGTCCATGCCGGCAAGACCAGGAAAAGCCCGCGCCTGGGCAATCGCGTCATCGGCGCTGAGGTTCTCGCCAGTCATCAAACAACCGGCTTGAGCACCCTTTTCACGCAGGATGCGCGTCAGCTTCCGCGTATCAATGTCGGCGATGCCGACGACGTTCTCGGCGCGCAAATAGTCGGAGAGGGTCTGTTCGGAACGGAAATTCGAGGCAAGCAACGGCAGGTCGCGGATCACCAGTCCGGCCGCATAAATGCGGCCGGCCACGCCACCCTCGGCATCTTCGCGGTTGATGCCGGTGTTGCCGATGTGCGGGTAGGTAAGCGTGACGATTTGCCGGGTATAGGAAGGATCGGTGAGGATTTCCTGATAGCCGGTCATGGCGGTGTTGAACACCACTTCGCCGACACTTGTGCCGGCGGCGCCGATGCCCTTGCCCCGAAATACCGTCCCGTCGGCGAGTGCTAGCAAAGCGGACGGGAAGATAGTCAAAATCGGGCTCCTGGGCGATTGTTGCAATGCACCAACACCGCAAAATCATGGCGTTGGTCAAACCTGCGCATTGTAGCCGAATCGTCGCCTTCCGGCTGAACGATTTGTTTGTCTTGGCTTGCCTTGTTTGCGCTTTCGCAACCCTGAAGAAAATCATGTAAAAATTGATCTGGATCAATTTTCTGGTACGTCCGACATGAACGCCGAACAATTCATGAATGAACTGGAGCGCGAGGTGCTTGCCCATCCGGTGCTCCACGATCCCTGCGTGACGCGCATCGCCGGGCTGGAGGTTTTCCCCCGCGAGCAGGCCAAGCGTTTTGGACTCGCCTATTACCCGCACATCCTGCATACCCGGCTCTACCAGGCCAACGCGTTGGGAATGGCCGCCGACGAGGGCGTGCAGTTTGCGCTGGCCGGCATTCTCCACGACGAATACGGCAACGGCGACCCGGCCCGCACGCACATGGCGGTGTATCGCAAGTTTCTGCGTGCAGTGGGCGCCAGCGCGGAAGAAATCGCCGCCGGCGGCACTGTCATCGAAGAACTACGCCTCTACATCGACGCCATGATGGCCTATACGCGCGGCGGTGACTGGCTGGCTGCGGCCGCGGCTGTCGGCATCGCCATGGAGTGGCCGATCCCTTATCTCTACGGCGAGTTTCTCAAGGGACTGCGCCGCATTCCCGAGATCACCGAAGACGATCTCGAACTGTTCGTCAGCCATGTCGGATTGGACGTGGAGCATTCGGCGCAGATGCGCGACGCCCTGCTGCCCTTCGCGGCCACCGCCGAAGGGCAGGCGCGCATCCGCGCCGGGGTGCGCTACAACATGGATGCCCGCCGCGTCTTCATGCGCGGCCTGCGTCGCGAGGTATTCGGTCATGGCTGAATGGAGCCGCGTTCTTGCCCTGTCCGAACTGCCCGCCGAGAGCATCAAGCGCGTTAAGGTCGGAACCACTCCGGTGCTGCTTTGCCATACCGCAGGCGTGGTGCATGCCGTATCGGACACCTGCAGCCACGAAGACGTTTCGCTGTCCTTCGGCTGCCTCAAGGATGGCGCGATCAAGTGCGGCTACCACGGCAGCCGCTTCTGCCTGAAAACCGGCCAGCCGCAGAACGAGCCCGCTACCGCGCCGATTCCCGTCTTTGCCGCACGCGTTAACGGCGACATGATCGAAGTTTCCCTGGAACCCAGCCATGACTGAACTGCCCCCCGCCCAAGCCCTGATGAAGTCCATCATCGGCCGCATCGCCACCGGCCCGGAGTTGTCGAAAAACATCAGCCGCGAAGAGGCACGCGACGGCATGGCTGCCATCCTCGCCGGCGAGATCGATCCGATCCAGATCGGCATCTTCTTCATCGCGCTACGCATGAAACGCGAAACCGACGACGAATACCTCGGCATTCTCGATGCCCTCGCTGGTGCCTCTGACCTTGCTACGGCTGAAGTCGGCGACGTCGCGATCCTTGGCGATCCCTTCGATGGCTACAACCGCTGCTTGCCGGCCGCGCCTTTTTTGCCGCCGCTCCTCGCTGCCTGCGGTTTGCCGACCGTGTCCACCGGCGTCGATCTGCTCGGCCCGAAATACGGCGTCACCCACCGGCGCATTCTCGCCGCCGCCAGCATTCCGGTCGGGCGCTCCGCGCAAGAGGCCGCTGCCGAACTGAGCCGCTCCGGCTGGGCCTACTGCGATCAGGCGTCCTACGCCCCATCCCTGCATGCCTTGCTGCCCGTACGCCGCCAGATCATCAAGCGCACCCCGCTCACCACCACCGAGACGCTGGCCCGCCCGGTCGCCGGCCGGCTGCGCACCCACTACCTTTCCGGTTACGTGCATGCCCCCTACCCGCGCATCTACGCCCTGCTCGCCCGCGCGGCGGGCTTCGCCTCGGCGAGCATCGTGCGCGGCGTCGAAGGCGGCTTCATTCCCTCGCTGCGTCAGCCCGGCCGGGTCGTGCGTTACACGGATTTCGGCATTGAGGAAGCGGTGGATTTCAATCCCGCCGAGATCGGTATCCAGCAGAATGTGCGCGCACCACTGTTGCCTGGCGAAGGCGAGGCCGCCGAGGCCGAAGTTGAGAAAGCCGCCTTTGATGCCGACACGGTCGCCCGACTGGCGGCCGACGCGGGCGTCGCCGCACTCCAAGGTCAGGCGGGCGCCAGTTACGACGCCCTGGTGATAGGCGCGGCCATTGCGTTGTGGAACTGCGGGACGGTCGATTCGCTCGCCGCCGGTGCGGCGGCGGCGCGCCAGGCGCTGGACAGCGGCGCGGCGTGGCAGCGCTTCGCGGCGCAACGCGCCTGACGTGGAGCCGTCACGCCAGCGCCGACTTTTCTATTCGCTCTTGTCCCAGTAGTCGGGTCGGCTGTAATTGTCTTTCAGCAGGTCGATGAACAGCCGCACCCGCAGCGGCAGGTGACGGCGCTGCGGGAACACCGCATGGATGCCGACCGGCGGCGTGGCGCATTCGTCGAGCACTGACACCAGCCGTCCCCAGCGCAAGTCCTCGCCCACCTCCCATAAAGAGCGCCACGCCAGCCCCATGCCGGCGAGCGCCCATTCGTGCAGCACCGCCCCGTCGTTGCAGGCGAAACGCCCCGGCGGCTTGAACAGCATCGGCTTGCCGGAAGCAAGAAAATCCCAGCCCGGCTGCGTCGGCAAGGCCAGGCAATCGTGCACCGCCAGATCGTCGAACGAACGCGGCACGCCCTTGCGCTGAAAGTACGCCGGACTGCCGACCACGACGCGCTTCATCTCGCCCAAACGCACCGCCACGAGGCTGGAATCGACCAAGCCGCCCAGCCTGACAGCGCAGTCAATACCTTCGCCAACCAGATCGACGGTACGGTCGGAGAGATCGAGACTCGCGCCGACATCGGGATGCGCGCGCAGAAACGCCATCAACAAGGGCGCGACATGCTTGCGGCCGAAGCCGGCGGGGGCCGTCACTTTCAGATGCCCCGTGGCGTGCGTTCGCCCCAAAGAGAGCTGCGCCTCGGCATTCGCCAGGTCGGTCAGGATGCGCTGGCAGTCCTCCAGAAACGCCTCGCCCTCCTGCGTCAGCGTCAGTTTGCGCGTCGTGCGCACCAGCAGACGCACGCCGAGCCGGTCTTCCAGCGCGTCGAGACGCCGGCCGATGATCGCCGGCGTCACGCCTTCGCCCGCCGCCGCCGCCGTCAGGCTCCCCTTGTTGGCTACTTGAACAAAGGCTTCAAGTTCCTTAAGCTTGCTCATCTTGTACATTTTGTATTGAATGAATGGACAGTATTGTGGCTTATCTTGCAGTCTGGTGTCGAATAAACTTCAGTCATCTATAAGACCACGGAGTAAATGCCATGACCCTCAGCCTGCCCGCCGGCGTGCAAATCAACGCCCCGATCCATCCCCGCTTCGACGAAATCCT
>CAZAWN010000200.1:0-4880 GCA_964488825.1 uncultured Methyloversatilis sp.
CGCCGACTTTGATGGGTACCGCTACGGCTTCAATCGACCAGCCGCCCGGCTGCCAAGCGCAGCGTGCGGCCGCAGCGACGGGCCAAGGCTTCGTCGTGGGTGACGAGAACCAGCGTCGTGCCTTCCTCGGCGTTCATTGCGAACATCAGGTCGATCACCTGCTGCCCGGTGGCGGCGTCGAGATTGCCGGTGGGTTCGTCGGCCAGCAGCAGTTTGGGTTTGACAGCGAAGGCGCGCGCCAGCGCCACGCGTTGTTGTTCGCCCCCGGAGAGGTGCTTGGGGTAGTGATGCAGGCGGTCAGCGAGGCCGACGCGGACCAGCATGGTTTCGGCCGCAATGCGCGGCTGCGGCAGGTCGAGCAGTTCGAGCGGCAGCATGGCGTTTTCGAGCGCGGTGAGCGCCGGCAGCAGATGGAAGGACTGGAAGACGAAGCCCAGTTCGCGGCCGCGCAGCGCAGCGCGTGCGTCTTCGTCCAGTTGGCCAAGTTCGTGGCCGGCCAGCCGCACCGTGCCGGAGGTCGGCAGGTCGAGGCCGGCGAGCAGACCGAGCAGCGTCGATTTGCCGGAACCGGAAGCGCCGACGATGGCGACCGTCGCGCCTGCCTCAACGGCGAAATCGATACCGCCGAGGATGGTCAGGGTAGACTCCCCGCTGGCGACGACTTTTCCCAGATTTTCAACTTTCAATACTGTTTCATTCATGCTCCGAATTCTCGCATTGATTGCCGGCCTGCTCGCCGGTTACGCGTACGCCGCTGAGAAAATCCCAGAGAAAATTCTCGTGTTTGGCGACAGCCTCTCGGCCGGCTACGGCATCGCCCTGCAACAGAGCTGGCCCAGCTTGCTGGCCGAGCGTTTGCAACGCGAGAAACTGCCCTATACGGTCGTGAATGCCAGCATCAGCGGCGAAACCACGGCAGGCGGACGCAGCCGTTTGCCGGCCGCCCTGAAGGCGCACCAGCCGCGCCTGGTGATTCTCGCCCTCGGCGCCAATGACGGTTTGCGCGGCCTGCCCACGGAGACCCTGCGCGCCAACCTCGAAGCGATGATCGCCGCCGCACGCGCCGCCGGCGCCCAGGTCTTGCTGGTCGGCATGCGCCTGCCGCCGAATTACGGCCCGGACTACACGCGACGCTTTGCCGCGGCGTTTGCCGAGTCGGCGCAAAAACACAAACTGACGCTGCTGCCTTTCCTGCTCGAACCGATTGCGCTCGACGACAGCGCTTTCCAGCCCGACCGGCTGCACCCGACCGCCGCTGCGCAACCCAGGCTGCTTGATCACGTCTGGGGCGTCCTCGAACCCCTTTTGAAGCGTCGGCCATGAGCGAGCATCGCCACCGCGGTATGGCCACCCTGGCCCAACTGGGCGAGTTCGATGCCATCCTCGACGCCCGTTCGCCGGCCGAGTTTGCCGATGATCGCGTGCCTGGCGCGACCAATTTCCCGGTGCTATCGAACGAGGAACGCGCGCGCGTCGGCACCCTCTACAAGCAGGTGTCGCCCTTCGAGGCGAAGAAGGTCGGCGCGGCACTGGTGGCGCGCAACGTTGCCGCCCATATCGAGGCGCACTTGCTCGACAAGCCGAAGAGCTGGCGGCCGCTGGTGTATTGCTGGCGCGGTGGCCAGCGTTCCGGCGCATTCGCCCATATCCTGCGCGAAATCGGCTGGGATGCACACCGTCTCGACGGCGGCTACAAGGCCTGGCGGCGTCATGTGGTAGACACGCTGACCGCCTTGCCAGCGCAGTTTGCCTACCGGGTGATCTGCGGACCGACCGGCAGCGCCAAGAGCCGCATCCTCGAAGCGCTCGGCGCGCAGGGCGCGCAGGTGCTGCATCTGGAGGAACTCGCCGCGCACAAGGGCTCGGTGCTGGGTAACCTGCCGGATGCACCGCAACCTTCGCAGCGCATGTTCGAATCGCAGCTGTTGGCGACGCTGGGAAAGTTTGACGCGGCGCAGCCTGTCTATGTCGAAGCGGAAAGCCGCAAGATCGGCCTGTTGCAGCTACCCGACGCGCTGATCCTCGCCATGCGCGCCGCGCCTTGCCTGCGCATCGACGCGAGCCGTCCCGCCAGAGCCGAGTTTCTGCTGCGCGACTACGCCTATTTCCTTGAGCGGCCGCAGTGGCTGAGCGCACAGTTGGAGTGTCTGCACGGTCTGCAAAGCAGGGAAACGCTGTCGCGCTGGAATGCGCTGATCGCCGCCGGCGATTTCCCCGCGCTGGTGGCTGAATTGCTCGAACGCCATTACGACCCGCTTTACCAGCGTTCGCAAGACAAGAACTACCGCTACAGCGAAGCGCCGTTGTTTGTCACCGACGATCTTTCGCCGGCCGGCGTGGCCACCGTGGCCGCGCAGATCAGGGCAGCCGACCCGGCCGACCGCGCCTGACGCAAATGCGCTGAATCACCTGCGGCGTGCCATCCGCGCCCACGACTTCGCCCTGCTCGAAGGCGACGATGGCGAAGCGCTTGCCGACCAGGTTGAGCAGTTCGCCCGGTCGCAGCAGATGGGCCGGGTTGCTCGGCTTGCCATGAAGTTGCTGGCCTTCCATGAAAGTTTCGTAAATCAGCACGCCGTCTACGGCAAGGCAGTTAAAAATCTGCGGAAACAGCGCGCGCCACAGGTAGCGGCAGACGACGATGCCATCGAACACCTGCCCGTAGTAGGGCCAGGGCCCGTTCTCGATATCCGCGCAGCGTGTCGTCACGTTTGCCACGCCCTCCAGTTGCGCCAGCGCCGCCGCATCGCGGTCGAGTGCCTCGACGCGATAACCCAGGCCGGCCAGCAAGCGCGCATGTCGTCCGCTGCCGCAAGCCAGATCGAGCGTCTCGCCCGGCTCGGCAGGAATCAGCGGGGCGAAGCGGGAAACCCAGAGGGAGGGGGGAGTGGTGGGGGTGAGTTCAGTCGGCATGACAGTCGAGAATATCCCTGATTTGCGCCGCGGCTAAGGCGACATCCCCGTGCCGGGCTGCCAGTGGCGATCCGGTGCGGCGTAGGGGGAGTTGAGGATCAGTGAAGAAGCAGTCAAGCTGTCTCCAGAAGATCAACAATCGGTGCCATCCATCCCGGTGGATCGCGGTACATCTTGACGATTACGCCGCGAGACGCCCGCAACACCAGCATTGCATCTGCCCCCTCCACCGAGTTGTCGTAGAGGTACAGCCGATCCACCTCACGTGCTACTTCGGCACAGTTGGCGATGGATTTCACATAGCGGCTGATAATTTTTGGAATCGGAACATCGTGGCCACCCTGCATCACCCGACGTGCCACTCGCCCCGCGTTGATGGCAGGGTCGTCAGTGCCAACAAAGAACAGGCGCGTAAAGAATCCTTCACGAATAGCCCTGCGCACAAAATCAACCTTGTCGGCACCAGAAAACACGCTTTCGAACGCCAGGCTACGCCGCTCATCAATGCAACGCTCGCGTCGTCGTTGCGCCTCGTCAGCGGCCTGTTTGACCGCCGCCACAGAATTCCAATCACCGAAGGTATCGCGCGCGATGTAATCCGGATTGACGTATTCGCACCCATCAAACCACTCATGCGCCAAGCCGCGTTCAGTCACCGTGGTCTTGCCAGCACCATTCGGCCCGGCCACCAGCAGTACGCGTGGCCGCAGTACTCCGTTGTCCATGGTCACGACGCTGCTCGTGTCCGCTCGCGCGCTTCGAGAACTGCCAATGCGATCTGATGCCGCAACCATTCATCCGACTCCGCCTTGCGCTGCATTGCCAGTTCACACGCCTCGCGCATCACGATGGCAAGTTCCTCGTCGGTCGGATCGGTATCCGCCGTCATCGGGTTCCGGCGTGGCATTTTTTCAGTCGCATTCATCGTCAATCCTCCAGATTCACAATCCGCAACGACTCGATCCCCCGGTCGTCCACGATCTTTACCGCCACCTTTATATTGTCCCCCGCCGCAAAGGGCAGCGAGACGGTGCCGTGGAAGGCCTCCAGCGCGTCCTCGTCGAGTTCGGCGCGGATGTCCTTTTTCAGTTTTTCCCAGCCCTCGCCCTTGCCGGCGAGCGGGAAGAACACCTGATGCGGAAACAGCGAGCGTTCGTCGTAATCCGTATCGAGCGACCACATCGCAATGCGTCCCTTCCCGCCGGAAACGAGTTCGCCTTTCGCGGTATCAAAGTAGTCGAAGCCGTTGTCCTCGACCTCAAACAAGCCGTCCTTGCGCTTCCTGATTTCTACGTCCGGCTGGCCCATCAGCCAGAAGCTCTGGTTGGTGCTGCGCGCTTTCTTCAAGTCTTCGGTCAGCAGATCGGTGTTCATCTGCGCCTTGAGCGCGGTGATGCCTTTCAGATGGTCGATATCCTTGGCCGATTCGCCGGAACGGGCAATCGTCGCGTCGGCTTCAATCGTGCCGTCCTGCCAGCGCCGACTTTCATCGTCGAGGGCTTGAACGGTCGGGAAGGGCACCGCCTCCACCGAAAACGGCCCGGTGATGCGCAGCTTGGTCTTCTATTTGGCCGGCTGGTCGTAGAGCGTTTCCTGATCAGCATGGTCGGCAATCGAGCGGTCCATCGCCTTCTGCATCGCCTGCCGCGCGGCGTGTAAGGCGTCGAAGGCCGGGCGTGCCTTGTCGTCGGCGCCTTCAGGAAAGTCGAACGGCACTTCCCATTCCCGCAATCCTGTTCCCTCCCCTTCAAGGGGAGGGTTAGGGTGGGGATGGGTCTTTTCACCGCGACCGCTTGCCTTCCCCCATCCCCTCCCCGCCCCTCCCCTTGAAGGGGAGAGAGAGGAATCCAGCGCTTGGTTGAGTACTGCCAGCGCCTGTTCGATAGCCGGGTGCATGCGCTCGCAAATCACGTCGATGTCCGGGTTGTTGGCAATGGACTTCAGCGTGACATGCGGCACCGTCTTCC
>CAZAWN010000201.1:0-4809 GCA_964488825.1 uncultured Methyloversatilis sp.
CCTGGTCAGCGATATCGAGCGTGCCGTCAGAAAGATCCCCGATTTCGCCCCCATGACAGGCGCCGCCCGACCGGCAGCGCCTTTGGTTATCGAGAAGGAAGTGATCCGCGAAGTGCCTGGCCCGCTGGGCGACTGGCAGATGGTACTTGCCGGAGCGGCGCTGTTGGCGCTGCTGGCGTTCTGGTTCGGCACCAAACAAGGCGGCCCGCGCAAGGCGGCAGGCGGCCACGAATTCGACACGCTGGACGATCTCGACAGCAAGCCCTCATTCAAGGATCGCTTCGCGCTGTTCGGCAAAAAACCGGCAACGCCGGCCCGTGCGGCACCGATCGAGCGACGCTCGGTGCAGGCGGAGCCGCACTCACGATCACCATTGGGCATGCCGCCCCCGGTACGCCCGCCGCAACGTCCCGACCATGCGCCCGTGGCGGTAGCGCCTGTCGCTGCAGCCAAGCCCGCTGAATCCGAAGACCAGAATGATGCGCTCGAAGTTGCCGAGATCATGCGTTCGATGGGTTTCGGCAACAACGATGCGCAGGCCATCACCGAACAAATCCGTAACGAGCCAATGCAGGCCTTGCGCCATTGGCTCAAGCTGCTCGATGCCTATCGCAAGAATGGTCAGCGCGAAGAGTTCGAGCGCTCTGCGGAAGAGCTGCTGATGAATTACAACGTCCGTCCGGCGGACTGGAATGCCCAGCAGGACGAATCGCAGTCCATCGAGGATTATGCGCATCTGATGGCGCGTATCGTCGAACTGTGGGGCAAACCCGATTGCCTGGTATTCATGCAGCAATTGCTCGACGACAACCGCGAAGGAGCCCGCTCGGGCTTCCCGCAAGCGGTTGCCGAGGAGTTGTTGCTGCTGACGTCCGTGATGAGCGAAGCGTTCGGTTTCCTGCCCGACTAAACGGGATTCTCGATTTCCACGTAGTCGCACTCGATGTCGCAATGTTCGGCGAGGTGCGCCCCGAGCGCCATCACGCCGTAGCGTTCCGTCGCGTGGTGGCCGGCGGCCAGATAGGGAACACCCGATTCGCGCGCCAGATGCACCGTCTGTTCCGAGACCTCGCCGCTCATATACAGATCCGCCCCGGCAGCGATGGCCTGCTCGAAATAGCCCTGGGCTCCGCCGCTGCACCAGGCGACGGTACGTACTTCCCGTCGCGGGTCGCCCATCAGCATGGGCGTGCGACCGAGGACCTGCTCTGCTTGTTGGGCGATATCGCAGGCCAAAGTCGGCGCTGGCGTGACGGCAGCAGGGGAACCGAGGAAGCCGATCTCCTGCTCGGCGAAGCGTCCCGTCGTCGTCCAGCCCAGTCGCCGGGCCAATTGTGCGTTGTTGCCCAGTTCAGCATGCGCATCGAGCGGCAGATGGTAGGCAAACAGGTTGATGTCGTGGGCCAGCAAGCGCTGCAGCCGCTGTTTGCGGAAACCGGTAACGCGCCCGTCCTCGTTTTTCCAGAACCAGCCATGATGGACAAGGATGGCATCCGCGTTGCGCGCAATCGCCGCTTCAATCAAGGCCTGACTGGCGGTCACCCCGCAAACCATGCGGCGCACTGCGGCGCGTCCTTCCACTTGCAAGCCGTTTGGGCAATAATCACGAAAGCGTTCCGGCATCAGCATGCCGTTCAGAAAAACCGCCAATTCATCCCGTTGCATTTCTTCCCTCCCTCCTTATCGATACTTTCGCCATGAAACGATTGTGGCTCATTTTTGCCCAAACCGTCACCATCAGCGTTGCCGCACTGTTTGTTATCCAGACGCTCAAGCCGGAATGGCTTGCCTGGCGTCAATCGGACGCCGGTAACCTGCAACCGCAGGTAGTCGCCATCCAGCAGGCCGCTTCCGCACCGGATGCGCGCAAGGTAGCTTCCTATGCCGATGCGGCGCAAGTGGCCCTGCCGGCGGTGGTGCACATCTTTACCAGCCAGGAAGTGCGCCGCCATCCCTTCGGCAACGACCCGGTCTTTCGTCACTTTTTCGGCGATCGCTTCGGCAACGACACCCAGCGCCGCGCCGGCCTCGGCAGCGGCGTGGTGGTTTCGTCCGACGGCCTGATGCTGACCAATTATCATGTTGTGGAGGCCGCCGACGAGATCGAAATCGCTTTCCACGACGGGCGCAAGACCAAGGCCAAGCTGGTGGGTTCGGACCCCGAGTCCGATCTGGCCATCCTGCGCATTGCCAGCGACCGGCCGCTCACGCCGATTACCTTCGCCTCCGCCGAGTCGCTGCGCATCGGCGATGTCGTGCTCGCCATCGGCAACCCCTTCGGCGTCGGCCAGACCGTCACCTCAGGCATCGTGTCCGCCCTCGGGCGCACCCACCTGGGCATCAACACCTTCGAGAACTTCATCCAGACCGATGCGGCGATCAACCCGGGCAATTCCGGCGGCGCGCTGGTGGATAGCAACGGCCATCTGGTCGGCATCAACACGGCGATCTACTCGCAAAGCGGCGGCTCGATGGGCATCGGTTTCGCCATCCCGGTCTCGCTGGCGCAGAGCGTCATGGAGCAGATCGTGAAAACAGGAGCCGTGACGCGCGGCTGGATTGGCGTCGAGGTGCAGGATATGACGCCCGAACTGGCCGAGTCCTTCGGCGTCAAAGCTGATGCCGGCGCGCTGATCGCTGGCGTGATGCGCGGCAGTCCGGCGGACAAGGCGGGCGTAAAACCGGGGGATGTGCTGCTCAGCGTTGGCGGCAAGCCGGTGAAAGATGCGCAGGTGATGCTCGATCTGATCGCCGCGCTGGCGCCGGGAGAGACAGCGCCGTTCGGCCTGGTGCGCGCCGGCAAGCCGCTGGAACTGCAAATCGCCGTCGGCAAGCGCCCGCGTCCGGCCAGACAATAAGCAATTATTCCCGCGCCCGATTGGCGATGGAATCCGCCTCAGCCTTGTCGAGCTCGGCATTCATTTCGGTTTCGTCGGGCGGGCGGTAGGCGCCTTCATCAGCGCGTTCCGACTTGCCGATGATCTGCGCCATGAAAATGCCGAGTTCGTAGAGCAGGCACATCGGCACGGCGAGCAGGAACTGCGAAAGCACGTCCGGCGGCGTGAAAACAGCGGCGATGATGAATGCGCCGACAATCACATAAGGCCGTACCTCCCTGAGTTTCTCGACCGTCACCAGACCGACGCGCACCAGAACGATCACCACGACCGGCACTTCGAAGGTCAGTCCGAAGGCGAGAAAGGTGGTCAGGACGAAGGAAAGGTATTTCTCAATATCGGTCATTACCGCCACGCCGTCCGGCGCGAAGGCATTGATGAAACCGAATACGGCGGGAAAGACGATGAAATAGGCGAAACTCATGCCGATGAAGAACAGCACTACGCTGGCTGCGAGCAAGGGCAGTGCCAGTTTTTTTTCATGCTTGTACAGCCCAGGAGCGACGAATGACCAGGCCTGATAGAGCACATACGGCAAGGTGATCAGAAAGGCGACCATCATCGTTACCTTGATTGGAACGAAGAACGCGCCGACCACGTCGGTGGCGATCATGCTCCCGCCTTCGGGCAGGGCCGCCAGCATGGGCGCTGCGAGCAGGGTGTAGATGTCGCGCGCCCAATTCACCAAGGCGAGAAAGACAACCAGAATCGCCACCAGGGCGCGAATCACCCGGTCGCGCAATTCGACCAGATGGGAAATGAAACTTTCCTGGGCTTCTTCCATCAGGCTGTCGGCGGTTTTCCGGAGCTTGCCGGCGGGTCGAGCTGGGCAGCGGCATGAACCGGTGGCTCAAACGGCTTAGGCGCCTCGATCGACGGATCCACCGCGTTTTTCTCTGCAGAGGCGAGAATCGATTGATTGAGATCGGTTTCGACGGTTTTCATCTGGTCGTTGACCTGCCGTTCGAGATCGCGCGCCTGTTCGGCTACCTGGGCCTGCAGCTTCTTCAGGTCTTCAAGCTGCATTTCGCGGTTGATGTCGCTTTTCACGTCGCTGACGTAACGCTGCAGCCGGCCGAGCAAGTGGCCCACCGTGCGTGCCACCTTCGGCAGACGTTCGGGCCCGATGACGATCAGCCCGACGAGGGCGATCACCATCAACTCGGAAAACCCGATATCGAACACAGCAGGGGATTATGAAAGTCGGCGCTGGCGGGACGGCACGGCAAGCATCAGGACTTGGTCTGCTCCTTGCGGGCTTCGCCTTCGATGGTCGTACCGGCTGCAATGACCTGTTCTTCAACCTGTTTGGCTGCTTCGGGAGGCTGAGAACCGTCCTTCATGCCGTCCTTGAAACCTTTTACCGCGCCGCCCAGATCCTGGCCAACATTGCGCAGTTTCTTGGTGCCAAACACCAGCATGACGATGACCAGCACCACCAGCCAGTGCCAAATACTCCAAGCTCCCATCAGTTTCTCCTCCGGATCATTGTTTGCGTTTCAGCATCGGCCCGACCGGATCGGGCCCGCCGAGGACATGCACGTGAAGATGATACACCTCCTGCTGGCCGATCCTGCCGGTGTTGACGATGGTGCGAAAACCGTCGGTCAGCCCCTGGCTGAGCGCCAGTTCACCGATCTTGCAGAACAATTTTCCAAGCATTTGCGCATGGCTCACATCCACATCCGCCAGCGATGCCACGTGCTGCTTCGGGATCACCATGAAATGTACTGGCGCAATCGGGTTGATGTCGTGAAAGGCGAGGATGTCCTCATCCTCGTAGATCTTCTTGCAGGGAATTTCCCCGCGCACGATCTTGCAGAAGATGCAGTTATCGCTCATTTTCCGCGGCTGGCCTTCTCGTCGATGCCGGAAATACCTTCGCGGCGACGAAATTCCATCAGGATGTCGT
>CAZAWN010000202.1:0-4700 GCA_964488825.1 uncultured Methyloversatilis sp.
AGTCGACCGAATTCCATTTATGGACGAAGAAACGTAGCTTACGGTGCGACGCAGCGAGGCTGCGGCAAGTGTTTTTGGAAATTTTCATCAACGTGGATGCAAGGGGGTTCCAAATGATACGCAAACCACTCATGGCGATGTTTGCCGCCTGTCTTTTTCTCGGCGCTGGAGGGCTATTCGCGGCCGACGCTGCTGCTCCAACGGCGGCCCCTGCGGCGGCGGAAGTGCCGGCCGCTCCGGTGGCGCCGACCATCAGCGTGGATAAAAACACGCTCGAGAATGGCGGCACGATCACCATCACCGGCCAGGCTCAGCCCGGCAAACCAGTGGTCATTGAGGTATACAACGAGCACAAGGTGAGCGGTTCCTTCTTCGACAGCCGGCCCGACAAGGACGGCAAGGTACCCTACAAGCTCTATCTAACCCAGGAGTTGCCGGCGTTCTACACGACACTGGTGCCGGTGTCGATGAAACCGGTGCTGGAGAAGTTCAAGAACGAAGGCCGCGGCTGGTCCTATTCCGCCGCGCTCAAGGAAACTGGCGGCGATATGGTCTATACCAACCCCGGCAAAGCCCTGGTCGATGCGTACCAGACCGCGCTGCTGGCCAGTATCGTGGGGTCGCGCGGCGAGCACCTGCCCAAGCTCGACGACAAGGAAACCGTGCGCCGCTCGATGCAGATCATCAAGGGTCGTTACCGCAGCGTCGGCAAATTGTTCCAGGCCAGCGTCGAGCAGAAGGAAGACGGCAGCTTCATCGCCAAGGTCAAGATTCCCGAAGGTTCGCCGCCCGACAAGTATTTCATCATTGCCGCAACCGACAAAAGCGCGCGCAGCGCACCGCTGACGGTCGAGAACAAGCTGGCCTTCCCGGTGATCTATATGGAGAACGCCGGTACCAGCCTGAACATCTTCGTACCCTTCTTCCTTGTTCTGGCAATCGCTACCTTCGGTGTGCTGATGGGCGCAGGCGGCGGCTTCATCATCAACCCCGTCATGCTGATGCTGTTCCCCATCCCGCACAACGTGGTGGCCGGTACAGTGACGCCGACGGTACTGTTCTCGCAGGGTAGCGGTATTTTGAACTACTCGAAGATCAAGTTCATCAATTGGAAGGTGGGCATCACGCTGGGTATTGCGATGTTGTTGGGCGGCTTCATCGGCCCGGTGTTTACCCAGATGATCTCTCTCGACCAGTTCAAGTTCGTGTTCGGCTGGATTCTCTTCATCCTCGCTGCACTGATGTTCTGGCAGACCACGCCGGGCTACATGGCGAAGAACAAGAAGGAACAGGCGATCCTGAAGGAATTCCAGAAACGCGCCGAAGAGGCCGCCAAGGCCAAGGCTTGAGCTTGCTCAATCGAACATAGGAGAAAGTCATGATCTACATGCATATCAATTTCTGGGGACAAGAGTTCAAGATCAACCTGGTCGTCGGCTGCATCGGCGCCTTTCTTATCGCGGTGGTGGCCTCGATGTTCGGATTCGGCGGCGGCCCGTTCATGGTGCCGCTGATGACCGTGCTGCTTGGTTTGCCCATGTACGTGGTGGTCGGCAGTTCGCTGCTCGCCATCTTCTTCAACACCCTGATGAGTACGACGCGCCACTACCAGTTCGGCAACTTCGACCTCGACCTGTTCCTGGTCATGTTCCCGGCGGCGATCCTCGCCGGTTTCATCGCACCGATGATCGCCAAGCGACTCAATCCGCTGCACGTCAAGCGCGTTGCCGTAGTCGGCCTGACGATTCTCGGCCTGTCGCTGGTCGGCGTATTCTGAGCGAGTCGCCTGTGCGCGACGGGGGGCAGGAGAGCCCCCCGTCGCGTTGTCATGAACAGGTATAAAAGAGTGAATTGGCACGAGTGAAGGGAAACTAACAATGAGTTCGGCAACAGCTCCCAATGTGCGCGGCGTGGAAAGTCCGGGTCGGCGTACCGTATTTAGCCTGTGCAGCATGTGTACCGCACGCTGTCCAATCCAGGTCGAGGTGGTTGATGGCCGCGTGAACTGGATTCAGGGCAATGCTTCCGATCCAGCCATTGGCGCGAGTCTGTGCGCGCGCGGCGCCTCCGGTTTGCCGTTCGAGTACGACGACGAGCGGCCGCAAACGCCGATGATCCGTACCGGCGCACGCGGCGCCGGGCAGTGGCGGCGTGCTTCGTGGGACGAGGCGCTCGATTACATTGCCGACAAGCTGCGCGAGGTGATTGCCGAATTCGGCGGTCGCGGCATCGCGCTGTCGGACCGCGCCGGGCTGTTCACCGACCTGACCAAGTCTTTCATGCAGGCCCTGGGATCACCGAATTACGTGGATCACGATGTCTCCTGCGGACAGAATGCCCACAACGCTGCCCGCTCGATTTACGGCGTCGGTCGCACCGCCGTCGGTTTCGACCTGAAAAATGCAAAACATGTCGTGCTCTACGGACGCAACATCATCGAGTCTTTCCATGTCCGGGAAGCAAAGGCATTCATGGCTGCCGTCGCCGGCGGCTTGCGTTTCACCTATATCGATCCACGTTTTACGGTAACCGCCAGCAAGGCCACGCGTTACTGGCAGACACGTCCGAACAGCGACTACGCCCTGAATCTCGGGATCATCCACGAGGTACTCAAGACGGAGGTTTACGACAAGGCGTTTGTCGAGAAATTCTGTACCGGGCTGGACGTTCTGCGCGAAGCCGTCAAGGAAACCACGCCGGAATGGCAGGAGCAGCATACCGGGATTGCGGCGGACGAACTGCGCGCTTTCGTCAAGGACATTGCCGCCGCTGCGCCCAACGTCATCTTCCACCCGGGCTGGATGGTGGCGCGTCACAAGCAGTCGTTCTATGTCAGCCGTACGGCCTTGATTCTCAACGCGTTGTTTGGTTCCGTCGAGGTCAAGGGCGGCATCATCCTGGCCAAGTCGCCGGAGGACGTGGGTCACAAGAGCCTGAGAAAGCTGGTGGATCGTTCGCCCAAAGTGAAAGAGCCGCGCGTGGACGGTGCGGGAACGACCTTCCCTGCCTGCGACCCAGCCGCCGGCTTGTTGCACCAGATGTTCGCCGCCATCGAGACGCGCCAGCCCTATGGCATTGGCGCTTATTTCGCCTACCGTCACGATCCGCTGACCGGCATGCCCGACCCGGAAGCCTTGCAGCGCGTGCTCGACAAATTGAAGCTGCTGGTCGCTATCGACGTGCGTTATTCGGAGACCACCTGGTTTGCTGATGTGATCCTGCCGGAAGCCACCTATCTGGAGCGCGCCAACATCCTTGCTCAGGTGAATGGGCCGAAGCCCGGTTTCAGCATGCGTGACCAGGCGATTGCGCCGCGCTTCGACAGCCGGCCGGTGTGGTGGATCTTCCGCGAAATCCTGCGTCGCATGGGCCCGTTGGCGCATGGCGAGACGCTTGACTTCGAGTCCATCGAAGAGCTTTGGGACTACCAGCTCGAAGGCACCGGCGTGACGGTGGCGCAGATGCGCGAGAAGGGCGCCGTCAGTTTCGCCAAGACGCCGTTCATCCAGTCGCGCGACAAACTCAAGTTCAAGACGCCTTCGGGCAAGATCGAGTTCGAGGGCGAAGTTCTGAAGAAAGCCGGCATTCCCAGTCTGCCGCCCTATCAAGCGCTGGCAACGCCGAGCGGCGAAAACTTCTTCCTGCTGTTTGGCCGGGCGGCAATGCTCTCGCACGGCCAATCCTTGAATACACCGGTTCTTCAGGATATTGCGCCGGAACAAACGCTGTGGATTCACCCCGAGCGGGCCAAGTTGCTGGGCATTGCCGACGGTAGCGAAGTTGAAATCGACGGCGGCGGGCGCTACCACGCCTGGATGAAGGCCCGGGTGACGCCGCTGATCCATCCGGATGCGGTATTCATGCTGCACGGCTATGGCGGCACGGTGCCGCTGGCGACGCGCGCTTGCGGCTACGGCGTGGCCGATCAGCGCCTGCAGAATGGCAAGTTGTTCGAGTTCGACCCCGTTGGCGGCGGCAACGCGATGACCGAATCGATTGTCAGAGTGCGTCCAAAAACAGTCAAGGGAGCTGCGAAATGAGCAAATACATCCTGCGCCACGACGAAGCGAACTGCATCGGCTGTCAGGCCTGCGAAGTCCATTGCAAGACCAACAAGGGGTTGGAGGCGGGGCCCGCGCCGTGCAAGATTATCACCGTGGGTCCGGTCATTGTGGGTGATCGACCACGGATACGCTTTGTCTTCATGCCCTGCTTCCAGTGTGAGGATGCCTGGTGCGCCAGGGCTTGCCCGACCGGCGCGATGCAGCGCCGCGAGAAGGATGGCATTGTTTTCGTTCAGTCCAGCCTGTGCGTTGGCTGCAAGAGTTGCATCGCTGCCTGCCCCTGGGGCACCCCGCAATGGGACCCGGCGACGCGCAAGGTGGTGAAGTGCGACTACTGCAAGGATCGTCTCGATGTCGGACTCGAACCGGCCTGCGTTACCAAGTGCGTGACCGGCTGCCTGTCGTTCGGCGTCGCCAACGAACTGCCCGACCCGCGCCGCGAGCGTTATGCCCGTCAAATCGTTGCCGAGTCGATGAACGAGTCCGGCGCCTGATCCCCCAAGGGAGCGAACATGAGCGATCTCCACATGCTGCCCGCCTGGCTTGATACCGGGGCCGCCACGCTGGCGGGTGCCGTCCCGCCAGCGCCGACTTTGGCCGGCGCCTTGCCCGGCCTTAACCACGCCCTGCAACTCA
>CAZAWN010000203.1:0-1290 GCA_964488825.1 uncultured Methyloversatilis sp.
CAGTGCGCCGCTGAAGCCACGACCCTGGAATCGATCCCCAACATCGGGCCAGCCATCGCCGAGGATTTGCGGCGTCTCGGCATTACGGCAGCGGGCGACTTGATTGGCCAGGATGCCTACACGCTGTACCAGGCCTTGTGTGCTCACTCTGGACAGCGGCAGGATCCCTGCGTCCTCGATACCTTCATCGCGGCCACGCGCTTCATGGCGGGCGATCCGCCGCGCCCCTGGTGGCAGTACACGGCGGAGCGCAAGCGCCTGTTCAAGCAGTTGTGAGTTTCACCAACACCCCCGGCCGATGGCACATCGGCAAGGGGTTGGACTGGGTGTGCAGGTCGGTGCCGCGCTCGAACTTGCGTGGTTCCTGCTTGGCGTAGAGCGGCTGGCCCAGGGTATTGACGGTCTCGTTGAAGTCGGCCGGCGCGAAGTAGGTGGCGAAGGTATCCACCGTGCCGAGCGGGAAGGCATGCGCCTCGCCGGCGGCGATGAAGCGCAGAGTAGTCCCGTCGATGTTGCTGGCCTGCCCCCGGTACTCCTCGAAGACGATGCCGCCAAAGGCGAAGCCGGTCCGCACGTCATCGCGCAGCATGGCTCCCTGGGCGTAGTTCTCATAAGCCTTCTCGACCTTGCCGTGGCCAACCAGCTTCTCGAAGAACTCGGGGGAGCACAGGACGCGTACGCCGGTCATGAACTCGCCGCGCAGGTTCTCTTCGATGTGGGCGATGACCTCGGTGCATTTGTTGCGCACGTTGGTGGCTTCGGTGGTCAAGGCGAAGTTGACCGTCTTCGCCGTGATGTCGAAGTCGGTATAGAGGTTGTGCAGTACCGAGCCATCAGCATCCAGGATGACGCCCTTGAGGGCGCCGATGCGTAGATGTTCCAGGGTGAGCGCATGTTTGTTGCGCATGCTCTGCAGGTGCTGGGCCATCACGCTGGCGATCGACTCGGTGTCGGTCTCGCTGCCGAAGGCGCGCACGCCCTGGACTTCTTCGGGCAGGACGACGTCGTCAAGCGGCACGTGGGGAACCACGAAGGAACGCAGCTTGCGTTTGTCGCGCACGTTGAGGGTGGCGGGGGCGCCGACCGGTTGGGTCGGCAGGAGATTGAGGGTGCCGTTGCGTTCCTCGACCACGATCTGTCGGGTACGCACCGGCCGGGCCGGGAACAGACCCAGCTGTTCGAGCCGGCCATAGCGGTTCGGCAGCAGGTTGATCGCGGTGGTCAGGCTGGCCATCGAGAAGCCGGGGTTGTCGAAAGGATTGTTCATGCAGGTTCTCCAGAAAGACGAAG
>CAZAWN010000203.1:1390-4680 GCA_964488825.1 uncultured Methyloversatilis sp.
CGGGAAACGATGGCGTGACGCGCGATCAGGACGGCGTCCTCGCGGTCGACCAGGGTGGCGTCGGTGTCGGTCGCCAGTACGCCGATGGCCGTTTCGGTACCGTCGCTGGCGCCGGGGGCCAGGGCGTAGAGCTTGCCGTCGGCGGTCTTGCGCGACAGCACGGTGCCGAGCGCGAGGTGCTGGCCGGCGGCGATCACCGCCGTTTCACGGGAATAGAGGTTGGGGGCTTCGTACTTGAGCAGGTCGCCCAAGGTGTTGGCTTGTGTGATGACGGGCATGGTTTACTCCGGATGGATGAGTTTCTGGACGGCCTGGACGATCGGCGAGGACGCGGGATGAGCTGCGTGGGCGGTTCCGGCCTCGGGGGTGATGACCGAACGGATGGGGGTGGTGTCGGAACGGGCTGCGCGGGCTTCGATCAGCGCCCGGCGCACCTCGGCCTCGGTCTTGCCAGCGGCGATGAATTCCGCCGCCTGCTGCGGGACGTTGGCGATCAGGCAGAGTTCGGCGATGGCCTGGGCGGATTGAGCTATTTCACGCTTGGCGGCCGCTACCTGTTCGGCCAACTGAGTGGCCGGGGTATCGGTACTGATCATTTCAGTCACCTCGGCAACCACGGTGCCGGGAACGACTTCGGGGTCATTCATGGGAATCTCCTGTGTGGGTGTCGCCGCCTCGGTTCGCGTGACTGCCCGAGCCAGCGGCGACGTGCGGCTGCGGGAGTGGAGATACGATGAGAAATCGGCCAGGGTCGAATCGAGGCTGCCAACGGCATCGGCGAGTCCGGCGGACACGGCGTTACCACCGAAGTAGAGTCCAGCTTCGGTGGCACGGATCTGGTCGACGTCAATTCGGCGCATGGTTGCGATGTGCTCGACGAACAGGCCGTAGAGGCGATCAACTTCGGTTTGCAGTTCGGTCCGGGCACCCTCGCTCAAGGGTTGATGGGGCGTGAAGTCGTTCTTGTGGGCGCCGGCAGTGACTGCCGTGTAGCGATAGCCTTCGTTGGCATCCCGCACTGACTGGTCGATGTGCAGGGCGATCACGCCGATCGAGCCCACCCCACCGGTTTCGCTGACGATCAGCCGGTTGGCGGCTGCGCCCAGGACATAGGCGGCCGAGAAGGCGGAATCGTTGGCCACTGCCCAGACCGGCTTGACTTGGGTGGCGGTACGGATGGCACGCGCCAGTTCGAAACTCCCTGCGGCTTCGCCGCCCGGTGAATCGATGTCGAGCAGGATGCCGGCGACCTGGGGGTCGGCCAGGGCCGCCTCGAGCATCACCCCGATTTCGGTGTAACTGGTCAGGCCCGAGGCGGCATGGAGTCCGGCCGTGCGCTTGACCAGGGTGCCGTGAATCGGAATGACGGCGATGCCGGGCGCTCCAGTCGGAGTGGTACGCGGTACTGGTACCGCCAGTTCGGTAGCAGGGAGTGAGAGGTTCAGGCGTTCGCCCAGCACGGCCAGGATCACATCGAGCTTGGCGCGGTGGACGAGCAGGGGCGTCCCGAAGAGACGGGAGGCAAGATGGGGCAGCATGGGTGTATTGCTCCTGATAGTATTGACATATCCCGTATTGGGACTAACATGACGCTATGCGCATCATCGCCGTCAGCTTCCTGAAATCCTTCTGGCAACAACATCCGGATGCCAAGCAGCCCTTGCTCTCCTGGGTCGATGAAGTCAGGAAGGCCCACTGGAGCCGACCCGATCAGATCAAGCAGCAGTACCGCAGTGCCAGCATCCTGAAAGACCGTCGTGCCGTGTTCAACATCAAGGGAAACGACTATCGTCTGGTCGTATCCGTGGCGTATCACTATCAGGCGGTCTACATAAAGTTTGTTGGCACCCACCACGAATACGACGCGATAGACGCCGACACTGTTGAGATGGAGCCCTGAGATGGAAATACGTCCGATCCGTACCAAGACTGACTACAAGGCCGCCCTGCGCCAACTGTCCGCCTATTTCGACCGTGAGCCAGCACCACGTACCCCGGAGGGTGATCACTTCGAGATCCTGCTGACCCTGGTCGAGGCCTACGAGGCGAAGCACTATCCGCTGGACTTGCCCGATCCCGTGGAGGCCATCAAGTTCCGCATGGAGCAAGGCGGCCTCACGCCGAAAGACCTGGTCCCAGCAATTGGTCGATTGAATCGTGTCTACGAAATCCTCAATCGCAAGCGGTCGCTGACCGTGGCCATGATCTGGAACCTTCACAACACCTTCGGCATCCCGGCGGAGTCGCTGATTCGGCCGGTCAAACAGCCTTTGGCGGCCTGACGCCTTTCGGTGATCAGGCATCCGGGGACGGATTCCCCTCCCCAGGTGGATCGTGTTCTGATGCATCGATCCTTGCCCGGGTAGAAGCTGGCAACGCTGCGGCGGGCGTCACCTTGTCCTGCCGCGCATCCGAGTCAAACACCAGGCCAAGCGCATCGGCCCGGGCGTTGTCCGCGGCGATTTCTTGATCGACATCCTCGGCGTCGTAGCCATTGCTGGAGATCGCTTCCGAGCGACTCATCAGGCCGGACCGGATCGCCAGCTTCAGGGCGTTGAACTCCTTTTGCGGATCCACCCACTTCCAGCCCTGGGGAATCCACTTGGCGGCCTGGTAGGCACGCCGCTGCGGGCGGTAGCCGGGCAGATCCAGCGCGCCTTCAAGCACCGCCTGGTCCATCCAGGCGCGCCAGATCGGTCGGCACAGTTGATGGACGATCACGCCATGCTGCAGCGCCTCGCAGCGGCGGCGAAACTCCAGCAGCCCGGCCCGGATCGAGGAGTAATTCACCTGGGTCAGGTCGCCGGTCAGCATCTCGTAGGTAATGCCCATTGCCGCCGCCACCGCCCGGAACTGCTGGCGCATGAACTCGGCGTAGGAACTGCCGACATCGGCCGGGGCAGAGAACTTGATGTCCTCGCCCGGTTCGAGAATCTGCAAGGTGCCGGGTTCCAGCCCGGCCAGCGCCACGCCGTTCGGATCGGCCAGTCCTTCCCCGAGTAACTGATCCTCGGGGTTCATGCGTGTGATGAAGCCGGCGAACATCGCCGCTGTCTTCTTCCTCACCAGTTCGGCGTCGTCGTACTGGTCAAGCTCGTTGAGCTTGACCAGCGCCCGGGCAAGCCAGGGTTCGCCCCGGATCTGACCCGGACGCAGGGGGCGGAACAGGTGAATGATTTCCTCGGCCGGCACGCGCACCGTGTCGATTCCGCCTGTTCCGGACATCGGCGCCAGAGCGCCGTCGTTCGGATGGGAACGATACAGGTGGTAGGCCACCCGCCGCCCGAGCC
>CAZAWN010000204.1:0-3458 GCA_964488825.1 uncultured Methyloversatilis sp.
TTGCGCGTTACGTCCAGCAGGCGGGAGTAGTAGTCGTTTTTGTTGGCAATGATGAAGCGGCTTAGGTAAAGGATGGGCAGTCCGATCAAGCCTTGCTGAATAAGATAGAGGATGTTGAGGATGCGCCCGGTACGGCCGTTGCCGTCGGTGAAGGGATGGATGGCCTCGAATTGGTAGTGGCCGACGGCCATGCGGATGAGGGGGTCGAGCTCGGTTTCGTTGTGCAGGAAGCGCTCCCAGTTGGCGAGTTTGTCGCGCAACAGCGCTTCGCCTTCGGGCGGGGTGTAGATCACTTCGCCGTTCCGATCATTGATGAGTTGGGTGCCGGGCGTGCGGCGGATATCCATGTCCACACCCTTGGTGGTGCGGCAGATTTCAACCGCCGTGGCGGTGCAGAGCGGGCGCTGGGCGAGGGAACGAAAACCGCTGTACAGGGCGGTGCGGTAACGCAGGGCTTCCTTGGTGGCCGGGTCGGCGAGGTTTTCGCTTTGGGCGTGCTGGAACAGCTTGTCGGTGGTGGTGACAATGTTTTCGATCTCGGAACTGTCTTTCGCTTCGAGCAGGGGCAGGGTGTTGATGAGCACCCCCTGGTTGGGAATCAGTTCGGCCGCCTGCTTGAGTTCGGCCAGCGCGGCGCGGGCTGTGATGCAGCGCTTGAGGATTCGCCTGGTTTCGAGCTCCTGTGCGGGGGGCAAGGGCGGCAGGCGGTTATACGGCTGATCGGGGCGCCAAATGTCGGAGGTGAATTGCGTGGTAGGGAGCATCGTTTCAGAGTGCTTTTTGGGCGAGACAAGGCGTAGGAGGATAGGTCGTCGGGGGCAACTGGTCAATGGTATGTGTCGATATTTCTTTAATTCTGCGACGCGTTATGGTCATATGTCGCCGGCAGTGACATGAACCTGCCAGGCCGTACCCGCTAGAATTCGCGCCAACAAAACGATAGCGGGCAAGCGCCATGAAAATAGCCGAACCAGATAACGATTTGCTCTGCGACGAGTTCGATGTCATCGCGGCGGAGCTGCCGCTTGACAATGCGACGGTGTTGGAACTGGGCTGCGGCAAGGCCGAGAAAACCCGCAAGATCGCGACGGCCGCCAAGGTGGCGTCGATAGTGGCCATGGAGGTGGATGAAATTCAGCATGGCAAAAATCTACTCATCAACGACCTGCCCAATGTGTCTTTCCGTCAGGGAGCTGCCGAGGCAATCCCCGCGGACGACGCCTCCTTCGACATCGTGATGATGTTCAAGTCGCTGCACCACGTTCCGGTGTCGGCCATGGATAGCGCGTTCGACGAAATCCGTCGGGTGCTCAAGCCGGGAGGTCTGGCCTGGATTTCCGAGCCGGTCTATGCCGGGGCATTCAACGAGGTGATCCGGTTGTTCCATGACGAAAAGTCCGTGCGCGAGGCGGCCTTTGACGCTACGCAACGAGCGGTTGCCGATGGGCGTTTCCAGTGGGTCGGCCAACGGTTTTTCTCCACGGCGGGGCATTTCCGCGATTTCGCTGATTTCGAGGAGCGGATGATCCGTGTCACGCATACCAACCACAGTCTGGATTCCGCTCTGCTCGAAACGGTCCGGCGGAAGTTCGAGTCGTACATGACGCCCTCCGGTGCGCATTTCCGGAACCCCTTGCGGGTGGATATCCTGCGTCGTCCCTGATAATCCCCTTCCCGGCAAACTACCCATGGCCAAACTCATGAGCTACGAGGCTTTTCTCGACGAAGTCACCACGCTGATCACGGAGAAGTTCGATGTCGCGGACCCGGCGGCGATTGCCATGGTGATGCAGGCGCAGGAAGACGAATACTTCAGCGTCCACGACGACAACCCGACATTGCGTACTCAGGATCGCGCCCATGAGGATGCGCGAACCGTGTTCAAGAAGTACGGCGCGGCGCCCGCACCGCAAGGGCGTCGATAGTCAACCGGAGCAGCGCCATGGCCCTGAAATCGACGATCTTCAAGATCGATCTGCAACTTTCCGACCTGGATCGGCACTACTACCGGGCGCATGCCCTGACTATCGCGCGGCATCCCTCGGAGACGGACGAGCGCATGATGGCGCGCGTCGTCGCCTTCGCCATGAATGCCGACGAAGCCCTTGATTTTGGCAAGGGACTCTCCACCGACGATGAGCCGGACCTCTGGCGCAAGGACCTTACCGGCGCCATCGAGCAGTGGATCGAAGTCGGCCTGCCCGACGAGAAACGCCTGCGCAAGGCCTGTGGTCGCGCGCAGACAGTGATCGTCTATGCCTACGGCGGCCGTACTGCCGAAGTCTGGTGGGAGCAGAACCAGACCGCCTGCAAGAAACTCGACAAATTGAGCGTCTTTGCCTTGCCCATTGAACAGTCGCAGGCCCTCGCCGCGGCCGTAGCGCGCACCATGCAGGTCAATGCAACCCTGCAAGAGGGCGAGTTGTGGCTGACCATCGGCGACCAGTCCCTGCACATCGCCCCGCAACGTTGGCAATGAACCCGCCCGGTCGGCTGATCCTGGCGCCCATGGAGGGCCTGGCCGACGACTTGCTGCGCGACGTGCTCACGCGCGCCAGCCACTACGACTGGTGCGTCACCGAGTTCGTGCGTGTCAGCGCGACCGTGATGCCGGCGTCGACCTTTGCGCGCGTCAGCCCGGAACTGAGGAACGGAGCTCGCACGCGCGCCGGTACGCCGGTGCGCATCCAATTGCTCGGTTCCGATCCCGATCTGCTGGCCGCCAGCGCGGCCCGTGCGGCGCGTCTCAAGCCGGCCGGCATCGACCTCAATTTCGGCTGCCCGACCCCTCTGATCAACCGCAATCGTGGTGGTGCGGCGCTGCTCGACGAGCCCGAACTGCTCGAACGCATCACCGCCACCGTGCGTGCCGCCGTACCGGCGAGTATCCCGGTTACCGCCAAAATGCGCCTTGGCATCCGCGACGCCAGCCGTGCCATCGACTGCGCGCGCGCTCTCGAATCCGGCGGAGCGGACGAGATCGTCGTGCATGCGCGTACCAAGGACGACGGCTACCGGCCGCAGGTACGCTGGGAAGCACTTGCCCCAATCCGGGAGGTGTTGCGGATTCCCGTGATCGCCAACGGCGAAGTCTGGACGGTCAAGGATTATCACGCCCTGCGCGACGTCAGCGGCTGCCGCGACGTGATGCTCGGCCGCGGCGCGGTCGCCGATCCACTGCTGGCGGGCAAGATACGCGGCCAATGCGACGACGACCCGGTGGCCAACTGGCCACACATACACGCCATGCTGCTCGACTACTGGACGCAAGTGCAACACAAGGTACTGCCGCGCCAGGCACCGGGACGCCTCAAGCAATGGCTGATGCTGATGCGCCGCAGTTACCCGCAGGCGGAAACGTTGTGGTCTGCTTTGCGCCCGACGCGGCACGCCGACGAGGCGACACCAATTCTCATGACTGCCTCACTGCGACCGTAGTTCGGCGACGTGCCGAGCGG
>CAZAWN010000204.1:3558-4676 GCA_964488825.1 uncultured Methyloversatilis sp.
GCTCGCCGTCCTGGGATAAACCGCCATGAATAGCGAAATGAACCATCCGCTTTCCGACGAGGAACTCGACGAACTCGATCAATTCCTGATGTCCGATGCCGTCCATGAAGAGGCAATGGACCTCTCGATGATGGACGGGTTTCTCACCGCGCTGGCGATCGGGCCAAACACCTTGCCGCCGAGCCGCTGGCTGCCGGAAATCTGGGGCGGACCGATGACCTGGCAGAGCGAGGCGCAGGCCAAGCACATCATGTCGCTCGTTTTCCGCCACGCCAACGATATCCTTTTTGAGCTACGCAGCTACCCCGACGAATTCGAACCCTTGCTATATGAACGTGAGCACGAGGGGAAGAGTATTCCCATCATTGACGAGTGGTGCGCCGGCTTCGTGCAGGCGATGGCGCTTGACGATGCCGCCTGGCAACCTCTCCTGGAGGCGGAGGAGGGCGCCGAACTGCTCTACCCGATCATGCTGTACGGCAGCGAGGCGGGCTGGGAGGAGTTACAGAAAGACTCGGCGCTGGCGGGACGGCACGAAGAGTTCGCCGCGGCCTTGGGCGATTGCGTCATCGCCATCATGGAATGGTGGTTGCCGGTGCGCAAGGCGAAATCGACGCTGCGTCGCGAAGAACCCAAGGTGGGACGTAACGACCCTTGCCCCTGCGGCAGCGGCAAGAAGTTCAAGCAGTGCTGCGGCGGGCCGAAGACCCTGCACTGAAATCAGGCGGTTCTGACCTCGTTGAGCAGGTCCGGGTGACGATCCAGCACCTTGAGCAGCTTCACCAAGGCCAGCGGTGGCTTGGTCTTGCCGTTCTCGTAGCGCGAGAAGGCGTTGATGCCGCCACCGAAGATTTCTGCGGCCTCGCGTTGTCCGAGGTTGAGCTTCTTGCGTACACTGACGATGAAGCCGGGGTCAACGATGGCCGCGTTCACCTGCTTGTTGAAGGCCTGCATCTCGCGCATGACGCGCTCGGTTTCGTCCATGTCGGTGATGGACTCATCGCACGCAGGGCAAAAATCAGCCGTTACGGCCGGAATCACGGTGGTTTCGCCCTTGTAGGTATAGGGCAGGTCGCGGGTGTCGTGGATCAGTTCCGCCGCGCCGCAAACAGGACATT
>CAZAWN010000205.1:0-3473 GCA_964488825.1 uncultured Methyloversatilis sp.
GCGAGGAAGGCCTCTTCGCCATGCACCACCGTAGCCACGTTGAACACCCAGCCGGGCAGATACTGCGCCGTGATGTGCGGCAGGGCGAGCATCAAGCCGCTCCAGCCAATGATGTTCACACCCCAGAACACAGCCCAGTAGTCGAACTTCTCGAAGTAGGTCCAGCGGTCGAACAGCGGCTTCGGACCCATGCCGAAGAACCACTTGTGCATGCCGATCAAGTCGTCGAGGTCCTTCCAGTTCGGGATCAGCGAATCCGGGCCGAACCACTTGAAGTTCTTGTCGCGCAGCAGCTTCTGCATCACGTAGATGAAGTGGATCATGAAGATGCCAACGAAGAACCCGGCGGCGACGCGATGGATGATGCCCAGCACGTTCGGTCCGCCGAGCGTCTTGGCCACTACCGGCGCCCAGGTGCTTTCGGCGAACAGTGCGGTCGTACCAGTCAACACCAGCGTCATGGTGGTCAGCGCGAACATCAGGTGGCCGATGCGCCAGCCGATCGCAAAGCGTTCGAAGTGCTTGCCGGGCGGCAGGTCGAGACCTTCGACGCGCACATGCGCCTCGGTCTTGAACAACTTGCGCTCACGCCACTCGCGGTAGTACCAGAGGGCGGAGTGTAGCCAGAAGAAGGCGAACACCCCGATCAGCAGCCAGATCATGAACTTGGTCACGATATACATCTGCGGGTACTTGTCGAAGTCATGCGCGTTGGCGTGCGGTGCAAAGCTGACAAAGCCTTCGGTGGCCTTCGGCAGTTTCTTGCCATCGTGACAGCTTTGGCAGGTCTTCAACCGGTTGTTCGGATGCACTTTGGACTTGGGATCATCCACGGCCTTGATGCCGTGGCTGTCGTGGCAACTGACGCAGCGAGCTGTATAGGACCAGCCGAGCGCACTGACCTTGCCGTGATAGGTATCGCGGAAGCTGGCAATTTCCTCTTTGTGGCACTCGCCGCAGGACTGGACGTTAGCCAGCTTGTAGGCATCACCCGACGTGCCGGTGATGCTGTGGGCACTGTGGCAGTCGGTACAGACCGCCGCCTTGATGTTGCCCTTGTCGATCACCTCTTCGCCATGGACCGAGGCGCCGTAGATTTCGAGTTGGTCCTCATGGCACTTGGTGCCGCAGGTTTCGGGAATCGACTTGTGCCAGGCCGTGCGCCGTTCGCTGCCCTTGGGTGGCACGTCGAAGTCGTGCGAGCTATGGCAGTCATCGCACTTGGCCAGGGGAGTACCCGGAATATCCTTGTTTTCCTTGGCGTGGAAGGAGCCCCTGTACGCCTCGATGTTCTTGAAAACCAGTTCGAGCCGCGGCTTGTCCTTGGCCTTGCCATCCTGCTGCGCCTTCGCCCACATGCCTTCGTGACAACTGATGCAATTCGCTTTGGCGGCAGACTTGTCGAGCTTGTGGTTCTTCTGACTATCAACAATATTCTTGTGGCAATCCACGCATTGCAGATTGCTATGTACGCTCTTGGTGAACTTGCGCGTATCGATCTGGCGTAGCTCGCGTTCATCTTCTTCGCCGTCGATAACGACCGGCACCTTGATCTTGTCATGCTTGTTTTCATGACATTTCAGGCAGGATTCTTTATCGAGTTTTGCTGCGGCAGAGGTATCCGCCTGCGGTGCAGCGCCGGCGCTCGAAACGGCAAACAAGAAGGCGATACCTGCCACCGACCGGAGGTACGGTTTCAAGTCAAGCATGGAACTCCCCTTTGGTAATCCCGGCTCCGCATCTGGTTTTGATGGCAACGAAGCGGGTAGAAGCAAAAGCGGATAGCGCAACGAGCGCTATCCGCCGCAACATCAAACTCTGCTTAGTGCGACAGAATCCACTTGGCCAGGTTGCTCAGAGCCTTCGGGTCCTTGCTATCGACGATCTTGTGATCTTCCTCGGAACCATCGTCGAGCTTGACCTTCTTCGCCGTGGTCAGGTGCTTAATGATTTCCTGCTCGGCATTCGCCTTGCCCTTGTATTCTTTGGCGGTCTTCTTGAGGGAAGGCCCCTTCTTGTTCTTCTCGGGGTTGTGGCACTTGCCGCACTCGTTCTGCTTGAACAACAGCTTGGCGGCTTCCGCATCGACTTCCTGCGCGGAGGCCGGCACGGACAGTGCCAGACCGGCGGAAGCGAAGGCAATCATGAGGGAACGGGTCAGGGAAATCTTGATCATGGTGTTCTCCGAACAGAGTGGTTTTGGTTGAAGTGCGATTGATACAACAATCGCGATGAAAATAAATTGACGGGAATCAAGTTGTTGAAATAGCCAACATGATCCAATACACGCATGAAAATTGACGACCCTCTGAATTGCCGGCCAACCCTCCCGAATTCTGCCTTGGCAGTCTCTCTCATTGCGGCATTTTTTCTTTCCTTGCCGGCGTCACCAGGGCATGCCGCGGACCCCGTCGAAACCGCCAAGACCGTTTGCGCCGCCTGCCATGGCCTGGATGGGAACAGCACCGACCCGCAATACCCCAAGCTCGCCGGCATGGAACAGGAATACCTGATGCGCCAACTCAGGGCTTTCGCCTCCGGCAAGCGCCGCGAAGAAACCATGTCGGCGATTATTGCCGGCATCGACACGAACGAGCTTTCCGGTCTGGCGGCGTACTACGGCAAACTGAAGCCGACTCCCGGCAAGGTGAATGATCCGCAACTCGCCGCCATGGGTAAGCCGCTTTACGACGATGGCAATACCGACAGCGGCGTACCGGCCTGCGCCGGCTGCCACCAACCCGACGGCAAAGGCAACGCGCGCTTTCCGCGTCTGGCCGGACAACATCAGGCTTACACACTCAAGCAATTGGCCGACTACAAAAGCGGGCGACGCGCCACCGACCCCCTGATGACCACCGTAGGCAAACGCTTGACCCCCGAAGAGGCCAAAGCGCTCGCCGAATACATAGCCGGTTTGTGAAGGAGACGATGGTGACACGCGCTATATCCGCATTCTTTCTAGCCGCCTTGGGTTGCTCGCTGGCTCTTGCCGAACCGCAGTGGAACTCGGCCTACCCCGAACTGACAGAAGCCTTGCGTCTCAAGGGGGACCGCGCGCGCGGCGAAGATGCGTTCGTAATTTGCCAGGGTTGCCACCGCGTCGGCGCGCTAGGACGAGCCGACGGAAGCTATCCGCGTCTCGCCGGACAGCACGCCACCGTATTGATCAAGCAGATCGCCGACGTGCGGTCGGGGCGGCGCAGCAATCTGAAGATGCTGCCTTTCGCCGATCACCAGGCCATCAGCGTGCAGGATATTGCCGACATCGCCGCTTATCTTGCGACATTACCCGTTCCGCCCGACAACGGACAGGGACGCGGCAACGAACTGGGGCGAGGCGAACGACTCTACGTGATGGATTGCGCCACCTGCCACGGCCCCCGCGGCGAAGGCCATCCGCAACGCTTTTATCCGCGTTTGTCCGGTCAGCATTTCCGGTATTTGTCGCGGGAAAACATCTTGATCCGCGA
>CAZAWN010000205.1:3573-4675 GCA_964488825.1 uncultured Methyloversatilis sp.
GCGGAACCACCATGCCGGTACCGCCGAGGCTGAGATCAAGTTTCCTTTCCGCCGTCATGACAGCCTGGGCAATCGCTTCATGATGTTCCGTATCTTTTGGCAGCAGCTTCACCAAGCGCCGCCAATAGTGCAGCGCCTCCGCCCATTTTTCTTTCTGGAAGGCGTTGAGACCGGCGAGTTCCAGCGCCTTGGTTTCCTCATAGCTGATCTCAAGGGCTTGCTGGATCAATTCCAGCGGACGACCGTCGAGGCTGCCCTGTTGAAGGGCGACCGCCTCGGCATACTGGGCGAGGATGCGCGCATCCTGGGGCGCCTGAGCTACGGCCTTGTCCAAGGCTTTCTCGGCATCGCCATAGCGTTCGAAGGCGATATAGGCGCGACCAAGGGCATACCAGCCCTCGGCATCTTCAGGCGTGGCTTTCAGCTTGTCCTCCAGGGCCTTGACCATACCGTCGACGTCGTAGTTGGTCTGGGCCTGAGTCAAGGCCTGCTCCTTGAGGATTGCCGGCGCCCCGAGGTAGATGTAAAGACCCACCGTCAGAGCGGGCAGGATGCCCAGCACGCCCACCGCCGGCCAGCGAACTTCGTTGTGCCGTCCCGCCAACGCCGACTTTTGCCGCCACAACGGAACCAACAGGAATACCAGCGCGACGATGACAAAGGCGCCCACTCCAATCCAGACACTCATGCTTGTTCTCCCTTGTTACGAACTCCAGCAGCAGCCAGCAACCCGCCCAGGGCCATCAACAGCGCCCCGCCCCACAGCCAGCCGACGAAAGGCTTCAGATACAACTGCAAGCTCCAGACGCCGCCCGGCAAGGGCTCGCCCATCGCGACATAAACATCGCCGGCAAAACCATAACGGATCGCCGCCTCCGTCATCATCATTTTCGACTTGAGATAGATACGTTTCTCGGGCGACAACGTGGCAAACGCCTGCCCGTCCTTCTGCACCTCGAGCGTGCCGCGCATGGCCGAATAGTTCGGCCCCGGCACTTCCGCCGCGCCACGAAAGACAAACTCGTAGCGACCGAGCGTGGCCGTGTAGCCCAGTTCCATGGCAACGGTTTTTTCGCTCTGGTAGGCCGACACCAGCCCCATG
>CAZAWN010000206.1:0-4637 GCA_964488825.1 uncultured Methyloversatilis sp.
TTCAACACCGTCGCCTCAGCCTGCATGAAGATGCTCAATGCGCTGGAAAAGGCGCCGGCCGATCCGCATGCCCTTGAAGGATTTTCCATTTTGCTCCGGGTCCTGTCCCCGATTGCACCCCATATCACCCATGCCCTGTGGATCGAACTGGGGTATGGACCGGACATTCTTCAGGCCGCCTGGCCCGAACCGCTTGAGGAAGCCTTGGTCCAGGACGAGCAGGAACTGGTGCTGCAGGTGAATGGCAAACTGCGTGGCAGCATCAAGGTAAAAGTCGGCGCTGACAAGACGGCAATCGAAGTCGCGGCGCTGGCGCACGAAGCCGCGGAAAAGTTCATGGAAGGCAAACCCGCAAAGAAGGTCATCGTCGTGCCCGGTCGTCTCGTCAACATCGTCGTCTGATCATGCGCATCCTGATCCTGCTTGTCGCCCTCGCCCTCTCCGCCTGCGGCTTCCAACTGCGCGGCAGTTACAGCCTGCACTGGGAGACACTCGCCATCGTTGGCGTCCCGGAAAACAACGACCTGTACTTCCAGATCAAGCGCAGCATCGAAGCCGGTTCACATACGAAAGTCGTTGCCGATGCCAAACAGGCAAAGGCTTCCTTGACCATCCTGCAAAATCTGCAGCACAAGAACATTCTCTCGCTCTCGGGTAAAGGCCTCGTGCGGGAATTCCAACTGACACGGACCTTCATGTATCGCATCCAGGATGCTGAAGGTAAGGAAATATACCCCCCGACCCAGATCGTTCTGCAACGCGACATGACCTTCGACGACGAGCGCATATTCGCCAAAGAAGCCGAAGAAGCTATGATCTGGCGCGAAATGCAGCAAGATCTGGTGCAACAACTGCTGCGCCGGCTCGCCGCCGCCAGCCGAAATCTCAAGAGCTAGGGCGCCATGCAACTGCGTCCGGAACAACTGGCCGCACACTTGGCGAAACCGCTCGGTCCGCTGTATGTCCTGCACGGCGACGACCCGCTGCTGACCATCGAATCCGGCGACGCCTTGCGCAGCGCCGCACGCCACCAGGGTTACGAAGACCGCACGGTGCTGGTCGTTACCCCGAGCTTCAAATGGGACGAGTTGTTCCATGCGTCCGGCAATCTTTCGCTGTTCGGCGGTCGCACCCTGGTCGACCTGCGCATCCCCACCGGCAAGCCTGGGCGCGACGGCGGCGACGCGCTGCAGCGTTACTGCAAGGCGCTACCCGCCGACACGCTAACGCTGATCACCCTGCCGGAGATGGACTGGAAGGCGAAAAAGGCCGCATGGTTTACGGCGCTCGTCACCGCCGGTGCGAGTATTGAATGCAACGCCCCGCCCTTGGCGCAATTGCCCCAGTGGATCGGCCGCCGGCTGGCCCATCAACAGCAGACAGCCCCGCCCGACGCGCTTGAATTCATCGCCCTGCACGTCGAGGGCAATCTGCTCGCCGCCCATCAGGAAATCCAGAAACTCGGCCTGCTCTACCCACCGGGCGCGCTGACACTGCAACAGGTCTCCGCCGCCGTGCTCAATGTCGCCCGCTACGACATCGACGACCTGAAAAACGCCTTGCAATCGCGCGACGCCCCGCGCTGCGCTCGCACGCTCGAAGGCCTGAAAGCCGAGGATGCCGCACCGCCGCTGGTGCTCTGGGTGCTTGCCAACGAAGCCCGCCAGCGCCTGCACCGCGCCGCCCTCCTGCATGCGGCGAAAATCGACCGCATCGTCAAGGGCGTCGCCCGCGGCGACCTCTGGGACGAATTCCTGCAACTTGCATTGCGACTGACGAAAGCATGACGATGGACGTAAAAGACTACATGGAAACCCTCGGGCGCCAGGCCCGCGCCGCCTCGCGCGCCATGGCGAAGGCCAGCACGGCGGCAAAGAACTCTGCCTTGCAGGCGATGGCGGCCGAGATTCGCGCGCGCCGCGAAGAACTGCTCGCCGCCAACGCCGAGGATGTCGCCGAAGCGAAGGCCAACGGTCTCGAGCCGGCGATGCTCGACCGTCTGACCATCAGCGCCAAGAGCATCGAGGCAATGGCGCAAGGCCTGGAGCAGGTCGCCAGCCTGCCCGACCCGATCGGCGAAATCACCGACATGAAGTACCGCCCGACCGGCATCCAGGTCGGCAAGATGCGCGTCCCGCTCGGCGTCGTCGGCATCATCTACGAAGCGCGCCCGAACGTCACCGCCGATGCGGCGGCACTGTGCCTGAAATCCGGCAATGCCGCCATCCTGCGCGGCGGCAAGGAGGCCATTCGTTGCAATCAAGCCATCGCCGCCTGCGTGCGCCAGGGTCTGGCCATCGCTGGCCTGCCCGAAACGGCCGTGCAGGTGGTTGAAACCACCGACCGCGCCGCCGTCGGCCACTTGGTCGCCATGCCGGAATTTGTCGACGTCATCGTACCGCGTGGCGGCAAGGGCCTGATCGAGCGCATTTCCAAGGAAGCGCGCGTGCCCGTCATCAAGCATCTGGATGGTAACTGTCACATCTATATCGACGATTCCGCCGACCCCGACAAGGCCTTGAAAATACTCGAGAACGCCAAAACCCAGCGGCTCGGCACCTGCAATACTGCCGAATCACTGCTCGTCGCGCGACCTGTCGCCACGACGCTGTTGCCGCAGTTGGCGGCCATGCTGATCGCCAAGGGCGTTGAAATCCGCGGCTGCGCCGAGACGCAAGCCCTTGTCCCCCAATCCAGGCCCGCCACCGAGGAGGATTATTCCACCGAGTATCTTGCGGCGATCATCTCCTGCAAGGTGGTGGCCGATGTCGATGAAGCGATCGGCCACATCAACCGCTATTCGTCGGCGCACACCGAGGCCATCGTCACCGAAGACTACACGCGAGCGATGCGCTTCCTGCGCGAAGTCGATTCCAGCTCGGTGATGGTGAATGCCTCGACGCGTTTCGCCGATGGCTTCGAATACGGCCTCGGCGCAGAGATCGGCATTTCCACCGACAAGTTCCACGCCCGCGGCCCGGTCGGCCTGGAAGGACTCACCTCGCAGAAGTGGATCGTCTTCGGCAATGGAGAAGTGCGCTCTTGAGCCCATTTGATGCCGTCTTGTCAGCGCCGAGTTTCAACTTGGGCATTCGCTGTTCTGCCGACGAAATCACCGAAATCGTCTATCTCGAACCCTGCGTCGAGATCAAACCGCAATCCTTGCTGGCCAAGGAAGCAGTCAGACAACTTCACACCTACCTCAACGATCCAGCCTTTGTCTTCTCGCTGCCCCTCGCCCCGGCGGGCACGCCCTTCCAGCGTCGCGTCTGGCAAGGCATCACCGCCATCGGCCCCGGCCAAACGCGCACCTATGGCGAACTGGCGGACAGCCTCCACAGCGGCCCGCGCGCCGTCGGCAACGCCTGTGGCGCCAATCCCTATCCACTCGTGGTGCCCTGCCATCGCGTCGTGGCGGCCCACGGCGGCAGCAATGGCGGTCTGGGCGGTTTCGCGCGCAGCCGGGGTGGCTTCCTGCTCGATGTCAAGCGCTGGCTGCTTGCCCATGAAGCCGCTGCGCGAGGACGATAACCGCGTTCTGGACGAATTTGTCGACGCGCTCTGGCTCGCCGACGGACTGGCGAAGAACACGCTGGCCGCTTACCGATCCGACTTGTCGCAGTTTGCCCTCTGGCTCGCCGAACGAAATATCCACCTCGTTAGCGCCGGTGAAGCCGACCTCAATGGCTATCTTGCTCACCTCCATACGCGTACTCCCCGGGCACGACCGACCACGCTGAGGCGCTTGCAGGCAGCGCAGCGCCGCTTCTACCGCTGGCTCATCGAACAGGGCCGTATTGCAGCTGATCCGCTGCTTAACATCCAGCCCCCCGTACTCGCCGAACGCTTCCCCAAGACCCTCTCCGAAGCCCAGATCGAAGCCCTGCTCGCCGCCCCGGATACCGCCACTCCCCTCGGCCTGCGCGACCGCGCCCTGCTGGAACTGTTGTACGCCACCGGCCTCCGGGTCACCGAACTGGTCGGCCTCAAAATCTTCAATCTCAGCCTGAACGAACGCGTCGTGCGTACGTTTGGCAAGGGCGGCAAGGAACGCCTGGTGCCGCTCGGCGAACCCGCTGCCGACTGGCTGCAACGCTGGCTGGACGAAGGCCGGCCCGCACTCCTGAAGGGACGATCCTCCGACTACGTCTTCGTCACCGGACGGAAGAACAGCATCAGCCTGACGCGACAGATGGCCTGGACGCTCATCAAGAAACTTGCCGTCGTCGCCGGCATCCCGCGCGAGCGGATTTCTCCCCACGTGCTACGCCATGCCTTTGCCACCCACCTGCTCAACCACGGCGCCGATCTGCGCGTGGTACAGCTGCTGCTTGGTCATGCCGACATCTCGACCACGCAAATCTACACCCACGTGGCCCGTGCCCGCCTCAAGGAACTGCATGCAAAGCACCATCCACGTGGCTAGAATGGGCCATCATGAGAAACGAAGATCGTCCACCGGAAACGCCGGCCACCAAATTCCTGCACAAGCACCATATTGCGCATTCCAATCATCTTTATGCCTATGAGGAGCATGGCGGAACAAAGGTTTCCTCGCGGGAACTGAACGTCCCGGAGCACGCCGTGGTCAAGACGCTGGTTATGGAGGACGAGAACAAGAAGCCGCTCATTGTGCT
>CAZAWN010000207.1:0-4602 GCA_964488825.1 uncultured Methyloversatilis sp.
TGGACGGCGACATCTCGGTGATTTCGTCGAGAAACAGCGTGCCGCCGTCGGCGGCAGCGATCAGCCCCTTCTTGTCACTGTTCGCGCTGGTGTAGGCGCCCTTGACATGGCCGAACAGTTCGTTGGCGAGCAGCTCCTCGTTGAAGGCTCCGCAGTTGATGGCGACGAAGGCTTGACCATCACGCTTGCTGTTGATGTGGAGGTAACGGGCGAAGAGTTCCTTGCCGGTGCCGGATTCGCCGGTAATCAGGACGTTGCAGTCGGTCGGAGCGATCTGCCGCGCCATGTCGAGCAGGCGCTGCAAATCGGCATTCTGCGTCAGGATGCGCACCTTGCCTTCGAACTGCGCGACCTGCTCCCGCAGCGTATGATTTTCGCGGCGCAGACGTACTTTTTCGAGCGCTTCGGCAACCACCTTGCGCACTTCGTCGAGGCGGTAGGGTTTGGCGATGTAATAAAAGGCGCCGTGCTTCATGGCTTCGACGGCTGATTCAAGCGTGGCGTAACCGGTGATCAGGATGACTTCGGTGTCACGATGGTTGCTGCGGCACTTTCGCAGGATCTGCATGCCATCCACCTTTTCCATGCGCAGGTCGGTGAGCACCAGGTCGAAGGCTTGTTGCTCGAGATGGGCAAGGGCGTTCGCCCCGCTTTGGGTGGCGACGACCTCGTAGCCCTCTTTTTTCATGACGTATTCGAGGTTGCGCAGGGCGACTTTCTCATCGTCGACTATCAACAGCCTGCCGTGGCTCATGTCACTCCTTGTTCGGTAAGCGGAGAAAAAAGGCGGTGCCTGCCCCGGCTGCGCTGCGGACCGCGATGCAACCGCCGTGTTCCTCGACAATTTCGTAAACAATAAACAGGCCGAGGCCCAGACCCTGGCCGACCTCCTTGGTGGTGTAGAAGGGATCGAAGATGCGCGGCAGCCGGTCGGCGGGAATGCCTTCGCCGTTGTCTGCAACTTCGATTTCGATGGCTGGCGCGGGGCATTGGCCGAATACCAGGGTGTCGGCCGGACAGGGCGTGGCGACGGACCGCGCTGCAAGCGTCAGCGTCCCGGCGCCCGAGAGAGCATCGAGGGCGTTGCCGACGAGATTGAAAAGCGCTTGCTGAAGACGCTGCTTGTCGCCGCGGACCACCAGCAGCGGAGGAATGTCGATGTGCACTTTCACCGACGCCGGAATGCGTGTCTTGATCAGGCGCAGGCTGTCGTCCACGAGGGTCGCCAGGGCGAAGTCCTCGGGGCGGAAGTCCCGATCCCGCGCGTAGTCGAGCAGCGAGCGGACGATGCGACGCGCGCGCCAGGTTTCGGCGTCGATCTGGCCGAGCAGTTCGCGCTGAAACTCCACGCCATGCGACGGCGGTTCGACCCCTTCGTTTCTTTCTCGTGCGTCGAGTTCCTCCTTGAGGATTTCGCAGGAGGTGGAAATGTTCGACAGCGGATTATTGACCTCGTGAGCGACTCCGGAAAGCAGCGTGCCCAGCGCGGCCAGCTTTTCGGTGCGCACCAGTTGCCCTTGGCGCAACTCGAGATCGCGCAACATGCCATTGAACGCGGTGGCGAGCGAGACGATTTCGCGATCCCGGACCGGCAGTTCGAGTCGGGAAATGCGCCCGGCGGCAACGGCTGACATGCTCTCTTCCAATTGCCGAAGCGGGCGGGCGACGCGCCGGGCCAGCCAATGACCGATGACCAGCAGGCAGACGACGATGACGCTGATCGAACTGGCCATCCAGAGGCGGTAGCGATCGAGTTGCGCGCGCAGTTGCTGGCGCTCGGCGCTCGCCCATTCCTCCGCCGCGGTGACGATTTCCTTGCCGGTGCTGCGAATCGACGCTTCAGCGAGGCGGTTTCTTTGCGTAGCGGCAAGCGCCAGCATCATGGCTTCGTAGCGCGCAAGGCTATCCACGATTGTGGCGATGCGCTCGGGCGTGTCGAAACGGGTGAACTGCGCCTGGTGGGACTCGATCAAATGGCGCGCCTGGGTGATGTAGCTGTGGTTGTCATCCAGGTCGGACGCTTGGCGATAAAGAAAATAATTCTTTTCGAAGCGTCTGATTTCCAGCGTCAGTCCAAGAAACTCGCCAATGCGTTCGCCGGCGAGAATCTTTTCCTCCAGCAGGCGCATGTCGACCAGCGAGAAAACCGAAAGACCCACGACCAGAGCGGCGATCAGGCTGTAGCCGAAGATGATTTTCCGGCGCAAAGAGCCGAGCGAGAGCAGTGTTAATTTCATCATTGCATTATGCAATGTAACCATCGATAGGTGCAACATGGAGGGTTTTCAATGTATTGCATAACGCAATAACGGGATAGCTTATCGGTACGAGAGGAAAGCCAGGGATTGTTTGCAACCTATTGAAACTAAGCGCTTCTATTGATGGCTCCGGCGGGTGGCACGGATGCTGCTGTTGGGTAGTAATGAAAACACCACTGCTTTATCGCCGCCTTTTGCCTTCGTTCCTTGCTGGCGTCACACCCATACAGTTCGAAGGGTCTCTGCGGGTTTGTTCAGTCGCCCCATGAGTTGGAGAAAACTGTTTCCCTTCCTGATCTGGTTCCCGTTCAAGCGCGATAGCTTGAGGGCTGATTTCATGGCCGGTCTGACGGTGGCGCTGGTGCTTGTCCCGCAGTCGATGGCTTACGCCCAACTCGCCGGGTTGCCCCCTTACTACGGACTGTATGCCGCTTTCCTGCCCGTCATGGTAGCGGCATTGTGGGGTTCGTCGAACCAGTTGGGCACCGGGCCGGTCGCGGTGGTTTCCTTGTTGACCGCTTCCGCGCTGACGCCATTTGCCGTCCTGGGGTCGGAAAAATTCGTTGCGCTCGCCGTCATGTTGGCCCTGCTGGTCGGTATCGTGCAATTGTGTCTGGGCCTGTTTCGTCTTGGCGTGGTGGTGAACTTCCTTTCGCATCCGGTCATCGTCGGTTTTACCAACGCGGCGGCGCTGATCATCGGTCTGTCGCAGATCAACAAAATGATGGGCGTCTCGATGGGGCGGTCGGAATCCTTCGTCGCGGACATCTGGGGGGTGGCGCAGCAGGCGGGTGACGCTCATGTGCCGACGCTGGCCATGGCCGCCGTCGCAATCGCGCTCATCTGGGGCGTGCGGAGGTTCGCGCCCAAACTGCCCGGCGTACTGATTGCGGTAACAGCCACGACAGTGGTTTCCTGGGCGACAGGGTATGCAGAAAACTTCGGCGGCAAGGTGGTTGGCCAGATACCTGCCGGCCTGCCTGCACTGGCCATGCCGCAGATCGACATTCAACTGCTGGGCGCCCTTGTCACGCCGGCCATTGTCATCTCCCTGGTCGGATTCATGGAGGCCATCTCGATCGCCAAGGCCATGGCCGCCAAGACGAAAGAGAGGGTCGATCCCAATCAGGAATTGATCGGGCAGGGTTTGGCGAACATGGTGGGCGCCTTGACTCAGGCGTTTCCCGTTTCCGGGTCGTTTTCGCGCTCGGCCGTCAATCTTGAAGCCGGGGCCCGTACGGGTATGTCCTCGGTGTTTACCGGACTTTTCGTGTTACTCACGCTGCTGTTTCTCACCCCGCTGCTGTATCACTTGCCGCAAGCGGTGCTGGCTGCCGTCATCGTCATGGCGGTGATCGGGCTGGTTAACTTCGGCGCTGTCAGGCATGCATGGAGGGTCAATCGTCACGACGGTGTTGCTTCGGCGGTCGCTTTCGTCGCGACGCTGGGGTTCGCGCCGCATCTCGACAAGGGCATTCTGGTGGGCGCCGGGCTGTCGCTGGGACTCTACCTCTACCGTACCATGACGCCGCGCGTCGCGATTCTGGGCCGCTACAACGATGGCACCCTGCGCGATGCCAAAGTCAATAATTTGCAGGCGTCGGAAATCGTCACCGCAGTCCGTTTCGATGGCCGTCTCTACTTCGCCAACGTTTCCTACTTCGAGGATGCCATCCTCGAAGCGGTGGCTGAGAATCCGCATGCGCCCTACCTGCTTGTGGTGGGTGATGCGATCAACGAGATCGACGCTTCCGGGGAGGAAGTGATTCATCATCTGGTGCAACGCTTGAATGCGATCGGCGTGGTCATGCTGTTTGCCGGCCTGAAAAGACAGGTGCTCGACGTGATGCGGGCTACCGGTCTGCGCGATGAGATCGGCGAAAACCGTTTCTTCGCGACCGCTGATGCGGCGTTGGAACGCATTTACGCGCGTGCCGAATATGTGGGCGAAAGCGATGCCATGAAACCGCATCGCCCCCCTGGCCTCTTCCCGGCGACTATTCCGGCGTGATGCCCGGCGCGACCAGCGGACCGTGACGACTTTCCCGATTTAACCCTGACCGCGTGCCGTAACGCCGGCGCCGACTTTTATTGCCATGAAAAAATTCAACATCAAACTTCTTGTTTTTGCCGGCATTTTTCTCCTGTTGTGGTGGCTTGTCGCCGCCGTCGTGCCAACCAAGGAGATCGCCGTCGTATTTGGGGTTCTGTTGCTGACGGTATTCTTGTTCGCTTTCGAGGTGGTCGGCATCGATGTCGCGGCCGTCAGCATTCTCGTACTGTTGGGTTTGATCAGCCAGTTCCACGGCCTGTTCGGTTTCGCCCAGCCGTTGGTGGCGGGCAG
>CAZAWN010000208.1:0-4572 GCA_964488825.1 uncultured Methyloversatilis sp.
CATGAGATGAACACCATCAACCACTATGTCGGCATGTTCCCGATCGCCACCGGGGCGCCGGTCGAGAAGCCGTTGGCCAAATTCTTCTTTGGCTTTTTCGCCGTGATGCTCGCCACCTTTGCCTGCGTCCGTCCGAAGGTTCGCCTGGCGATCCTGACCGTCGGCTTTGCCGCCGTCGCTGGCTGGGCGATTATCGACCAGTATCTGATGGGCCATCTCGCCACCCACGTCAAGGACTATATGGCCGAAACCGCCACCTTCTTCAACGAACCGGAAAAGATCAAGGTCTGGGGCGAGAACGTCACCTTGATCACGAATATCGTTATCGGCAGTCTGATCGCGATCATGGCCTTCGTCATCTTCGGCGTCTGGAAAATTCGCCGCTTCGAGCTGCTGCTGGCTCTCGTGCCGGCGCTGCTACCCGTCTTCTTCGTCATCGAGTATGCCGCCTGGCTGTGGTTCTTCGGGCACAACATGCATCCTTGGGGCGCCTTCACGGTCAAGCCTTTCATGCCCACCGTGTTCGGCGAGGGCAAGGTCGCGCAGTTTTCGACCTACTCCTATCCCTACTGGGGCTACGCGCTGCTGCTGATTTCCTCGGCCTGCCTGTTTCTGGCGCTATTGCTGCGGCGCAAGCAGCTGCGTGAAGAGGCCGGACAGCCATAGATGAAACGCTGGCGTACGCTCATCCCTGGCCTGATCCTCGGCGCGGCGTCACTGCTGGTCACGGCCAAGACCCAGGACGAGATCGGTTGGCGCGGCCAACATGCGGCAAGGTCCGACACGCCGCAACTCGGTGCGACCGCCGACCTGACCACCGCGCCGCGCGTCGACGTCGACCGACCCAAACCCACTTTTCCGCTCTACGAGCGCGACAAACGCATCCACGGCTACAAACCCTTCCAGGAACTGGTCGACGCGGCAGAACCCGGCTCGGTACTGATCCCGCCGCCGGGACACTACGCCGGCCCGGTCGTCGTCAAGAAGCCGTTGATCATCGACGGTCGCGGCCAGGTCACCATTGATGCCGGCGACCGCGGCACGGTGTTTTCACTGGAAGCCGACAACTCGGTGCTGCGCGGCATCCGCCTCACCGGTTCGGGCGACAACCACGACACCGATGACTCCTGTCTCGATGTGCGCGGCCATCACAATGTTGTCGAGAACCTTGTCATCGACAACTGCCTGTTCGGCATCGACTTCAAGCAATCGAGCAGGGGCATCATCCGCGGCAACAAGATCACCTCGAAACCGGTCTCCCTCGGCGTGCGCGGCGATGGCATCCGCCTCTGGTACAGCAACCACACCCTGATCGAAGGCAATCAGGTTGTCGACACGCGCGACATGGTGGCCTGGTATTCTCACCACAACACCTATCGCAACAACGAGGGCCGCCGCAGCCGCTATTCGATCCATTTCATGTTCGCCAACCACAATGTCGTCGAGAACAATCGTTTCTACGACAATTCGGTCGGCGTCTATTTCATGTACTGCGAGGGCGGCGGCATGCGCAACAACGTCATTTCGCACGCCACGGGCGCCGCCGGCATGGCGATCGGCTTCAAGGAAGCCTCGGACATCTTCATCGAGAACAACGACATCATCTACAGCGCCGTCGGCGTCGGCTCCGACCTGTCTCCCTTCCAGCCCGACACGACGGTCCGCTTCAAGGGCAATCGCTTCGCCTACAACGGCATTGCCGTGCAACTCACCAGCGAGTTGGGCGGCAACCAGCTCGACGACAACATCTTCGAAGGCAATCTGACCGACGTCTACCAGGGTGGACGGGGCTCGGGTGACAAGAACCGATGGACCGGCAATTACTTTGACACCTATCAGGGCTTTGACAGGGATGGCGACGGCTACGGCGACACACCTCATGAGGACTACGCCTTTGCCGACCAGATCTGGATGGAAATGCCACCCGCCCGCTTCTTCATGACCTCGCCGGTGCTGGAGCTGCTCGATTTCCTCGAACGGCTCGCACCGATTTCGTCACCGGAACTGCAGGCGCGCGACCCCCGGCCGCGCCATGCCAAACCGCAAAGGAAACCCGGATGAGCGATGATCAGAAACTCGGCGCTGGCAGTACGGCACAGAAAGCGCCCCTCTCCAAAGAGCGCCAGCAGCAAGCCCGCCGTCGTGTGCTGCGCACCCTCTTGCTCTCGGGCGGCGTGCTCGGTGCGGCCCTGTCGGGCTACCTGCCACTAGCCTACGCACGCAAACCGTTGCTGCGCCCGCCTGGCGCGCTCGATGAAAAGGACCTGCTGTCCTCCTGCATCAAATGTGGCCAGTGCGTGCAGGTTTGTCCGGTACAGGCGATCAAGCTGGCCGACCTCGACAACGGTTTCGGCGTCGGCGTGCCCTACATTGACGCGCGCGCCCAGGCCTGCGATTTCTCCTGCGACGCCGTTCAATGCATCCTCGCCTGCCCGACCGGCTCGCTGACTTACGACAAGCCCGATTTCCTGCCGGTGCGTCCCGGCGCGCCACTCGCTGCGAAACCGGTGTTCATTCCCAAGCAGAACGACCCGGAGCCGACGCTCAATCTCAAGGAACGCATGGGCGTCGCGCGACTGACACGGCCCGGCACCTGCCTCGCCATGCAGGGCAAGGGCTTCAAGGGCCAGGCACGCGGGCCTGACTTCAAAGGCATGATGCGCTACATGGCGGTCGACCGCTGGAAGCCGATCCCCATTCGCGACCATCCCTACGATGTCGAAGAGTGCGACCTGTGCGTGCGTGAATGTCCGATCAAGGGCGCCATCTCCATCGAGCTGGTTTACATGCCGAATGGCACCCAGCGCAAGTCGCCGGTGGTCCATGAACCCTGCGTTGGCTGTGGCGTCTGCGAAATGATCTGCCCGGTCGATCCGGCCCCCATCGAAGTCGTCGCGCGCGAGGTGTGGAAATCATGATCAACCCCCTCAAGCGCCGTTTTATCGACCAGATTCTCGTCATGCTCGGCAAGGAACCCGAGAAGCCGAGGAAACCGGAAGACTTCACCGAACGAGCCCGCCAGACCCACGAACTCAAGCGCCTGACCAACAAGACCGACCTGCAGGCCATGAAGGCGCACATGCGCGCACACGAGGAGAAATCGACCAAGTGGCGCAACCGCCGCTGGGCGACGCTGATCTTCGCCAACCTGCTGTTCGTCGTCTCGTTCTATTTCGACATCCAGATTCTCGAGGGCGCCCTCACCGCCTCGCGCTTCGTCGGCTTTCACCTGATCGACCTGAACTCGGCGCTGCAGGTGATGCTCGCCCACAAGCACATCATCACCAACCTGCTGATCGGCACCGGGACGGTGCTGCTGCTGTGGATACTGGTCGGTGGACGCAGCTTCTGCTCCTGGGTTTGCCCCTATCACCTACTCGCCGAATGGGCAGAAAACATCCACCTCTGGCTGGTTAAGAAGAAGCTCGTCACCGATACGCCGATCGACCGCCGCCTGCGCACCGTATTCTGGATCGTCTTCGCCCTGCTGGCCGTGGTCACCGGCTACACGGTGTTCGAGTCGATCTCGCCGACCGGCATCCTCTCGCGTGCGTTGATCTACGGCGGCAGTGTCCTCGCCCTGCTGTGGGTGCTGGCGCTGCTGGTGTTCGAAGTCTTTTTCGTGCGCCGCGCCTGGTGCCGCTACGCCTGTCCGATCGGCCTGACCTACGGCGTGGTCGGCATCGTCTCGCCCTTGCGCATCACGTACACCACGGAAGGCTGTTTCCACGAGGGCGACTGCCGCAAGGTCTGTCTGGTGCCGCATGTGCTCGACACCGTCATCAAAGGGCGGGCCGTCGATACCGAAGTGCCCATCGGCCCGGACTGCACACGCTGCGGACTGTGCGTGGATACCTGCCCCACCGGTTCGCTGAAATTTGAAATCAAGGGTTTATCCAAACTGTTGTAAGCCGCCCCGTAGAGTCCAGTCATGATCCACTGCAAAAATCTCTCGAAAACTTTCCGCAATGCCCGCGTGCTCGCCGGCATCGACCTCGAGATCGCGCTCGGCGAACGCATCGCCCTGATCGGTTCCAACGGCGCAGGCAAGACCACGCTGATCCGCTGTCTGCTGGGCGAATACGTGCATGAGGGCGAGGTCAGCATCGATGGGCGCTCGCCGCGCACCGATCGCACCGAGGTGCTGGGCAACATCGGCTTCGTGCCGCAGCTGCCGCCGCCGCTCAAGATGCCGGTCGGTCAGCTCATCGAGTTTTCCGCATCGCTGTCCGGCGCCGATCCGCGGCAGATCGACGCCATTGCCGCGCGCCTCGGCCTCGCCGTCGATGACATGCGCGCCCGCCCCTTCATCAAGCTTTCGGGCGGCATGAAGCAGAAACTGCTGATCGCCATCGCCCTCGGACGCAATGCCAGGCTGCTGATCATGGACGAACCCGCCGCCAACCTCGACCCCGAGGCGCGCAAGATTTTCTTCGATCTGCTCGCCGAACGGCAGGACAAGGCAACCATGCTGATCTCCAGCCACCGCATTGACGAAGTGGCCGCGCTGGTGAATCGCGTCATCGAAATGGACATGGGCAAGGTGGTGCTCGACGACAAGGTGGCCGACGA
>CAZAWN010000209.1:0-4547 GCA_964488825.1 uncultured Methyloversatilis sp.
AAGCCGGGGACGGGAAGGCTGCCCGGCGTCGCGCGGTTGATCGGACATTCGTCCTCGCTCAGGCGGATTACTTCGGCGATTCGCACGCCCGGCGCAGCGAGCAGATAGTCGATGTGCCAGCGCAGGGTTTTTTCCCGTCGCAGATGACGTGCGACCCGCGCCTCGAAATTGCGCCGCGCCGACCCCGTATAAATGTATCGGCCGGCCGGGAAGTCGAACTCTCCAAGCCGGCCGATGCGCACTCGCACCGGGTCGGCAATCTCAATCAGGAGCTGGTAAGTCCTGTGAGCGCTCACTCTTCCAGCAGGCTGCGCAACATCCAGGCAGTTTTTTCATGCACGTCGAGACGCTGGGTGAGCACGTCGGCGGTCGGTTGGTCGTTGGCCTTATCGATCACCGGGAACAACTCGCGCGCGGTTCGGGCCGTGGCCTCCTGGGCAGCAACCAGCAACTTGATCATTTCCTCGGCTTTAGGCACCCCTTCCACTTCTTTGATCGAGGCAAGCTTGACGAATTCGCGGTAAGTACCGGGGGCCGGGTGGCCAAGGGCGCGGATGCGTTCGGCGATGATGTCCAGGGCGTTCCACTGTTCGGTGTATTGCGCCATGAACATGGTGTGCAAGGTGTTGAACATCGGACCTTTGACGTTCCAGTGGAAGTTGTGCGTCATCAGATAGAGCGTATAGCTGTCGGCGAGCAACTTCGACAAGCCTTGGGCGATGCGGGCGCGATCCTTGTCGGAAATGCCGATGTCGATGGCAGGGGGGTGGGCAGATTTGCTTTTCATGTGAGTCTCCTTTCAGTGTTCTGGTTTCGATGGAAGGATTCTCCTCTTTCGCATGGAGTCAAGCCAGACGATTGTTTATATAAGGAAGATAGCGTAGGACTATTGGCAAGCAGTCGTGCCGGGCAGTTGACAGTCGAGCAGGGCCTTGCGCAGCAGGTCGATGGCCTGGAAGCGCGGAAAGCTGGCGCGCCAGACCAAGCCAACGCGTCGCGTCGGCGTCGGCGCTGTAAATGGGCGTACGCGCAGCAAGGCATCGTTTTCAAGCAGTGTATCGACGGCCGAAGCGGGCATAACGGTGATGCCGATGCCCGAAGCCACCATGAGACGGATGGTTTCGAGCGAAGAACCCTCCAGTACCTGGGGCCCGCCAGCGCCGGCACGTGTGCACAGGTCGAGCACCTGGTCGCGAAAACAATTGCCGCGACCCAGCATCAGCAGCTGTTCGTCCAACAACGAATCGGCATCGATCTCGGCCAGTTTGGCCCAAGGATGCTCGGCCGGAGTCAGGACGCGAAATGCCTCATCGTAAACCGCCTGCGCCACCAATCCGGGTTCCTGCAACGGCAAGGCTAGCACGGCGACATCGAGTTCCCCGCTCTTCAGGGCATCGATCAGCTTGACGGTGAAATTTTCCTGGATCATCAGCGGCATCTTTGGCGCGCGTGCGCGCAGCAGCGGCACCAGTTTCGGCAGCAGATAGGGACCGATGGTGTAGATCGCGCCGAGGCGTAGCGGACCGGCCAGCGGGTCGCCGGCCGTATCGGCCAGTTCCTTGACGCGCGCTGCCTCGGCCAGCACCTTTTCGGCCTGACGCAGGATGGGAACGCCGGCGGGGGTGACGGAAATTTCGCTCTGGCCACGTTCGAACAGGATTACGCCCAATTCCTCTTCCAGTTTTTTCACAGCAACGGAGAGGGTCGGCTGGGCGACATAGCATTTTTCGGCGGCGCGGCCAAAGTGCTTTTCGCGGGCCAGGGCAACGATGTAGCGCAGTTCGGTGAGAGTCATGCGCCCATTCTACGTCGCGTAGAATCGACCGGAATCGATCCGGAGGAGGAGAACATGAGCGGCCCGTGTGCGGCAAGTTACGGCATCGAGGCGGCAGTGCTTGTCTCTGCGCAGTCCATTATTCAGGGCGCGGCTGAGGTCGCTGCGGGTCTGGCAGAAGCCGACCGGCAAGCGGCAGAGTTGCGTCGGCAACGGCGGGAAGAACGCCGCCGCTTGCGCGTCGCGCAGGCGACCGGAGATGCGCAACGCCAGAGCAACGCGGAAAATCGCGCGGCTATGGAACGCTTTGCAACTCTGTTGGCCGATGCCGCAGCGGACGCAACCGGCAAGGTGGAACTTGCCGAACGACTGACGAACTTGAGCGCAGGGGGAGCTTCCTTGCAAGCCCAACTCGCCGAGTTTTTTGCGGCGACTGCGGCGCGGGCGGCAAGCGATGCCGCCACGGCCCGCCGTGTCGAGATGGTGCGCGTCCTTGAACGAATCGAGCTAGATCCGGACGAACCCCTGCCTCCGGCGCTCGAAGCGCTGGCGCAGCAAGCTATCGAGGCTTCCTCGGCAGAGCGTGCCGCTGCGCTGACCACCGAACTGCGCCTGCAAGTGCGGCAGCACAACGCGGCGCGCGCCGCCGCGACCGAGCAACTGCGCTTGCAGGAAGCCGCCGCCATCGTGCTGGAGCAGTCCCTCAAGGATCTCGGCTACGCCGTCGAGGAAATCGAGGAAACCCTGTTCGTCGAGGGCGGCGTCGCGCACTTCCAACAGCCTGGCTGGGGCGATTACTTCATTCGCCTGCGTGTCGACCCGCGTCGCAAGAGCATGAACCTCAACGTCGTGCGCGCCGGCACGCCGGGCGAGGACCGCAAACGCGAGGACATGCTGGCCGAAGAACGCTGGTGCGCCGAGTTTCCCAAGCTATTCGACACCCTCAAGGCGCGCGGCATCCCGATCGAAGTCACCCGGCTGTTGCAGGCCGGGGAAGTTCCCGTGCAGGTAGTCGATGCGGATAGTCTGCCGGTGCGGGCTGAAGCCGATCGGCAACATACTCCCTTGAAAGCCCGGAGCCTCTCATGATCGATACGCTCGCCCCACGTTGGCTCCGCGATCTCGACCGTCAGTTGCCGATCCGTTCGCAGTTCATCGTGTCGGGCAACATCCGCGACAGCGTGTTGACGCAGATCGGCGCCACGTCCGTCCCGGTGCCGCTGCTGCGCGGCCTGTGGGAACGACTCAAGGCCTACGACTTCCGCTATCTGCTGATCTATGACCCGGCCGATGGTGTACGCGTCTACCCCAACGAGCCGGCGGTCGTCGAGCTGGCGACGAAGATTCACGAACTGAAGCTGCAGGAAGGAAGCATGCCGATGGGGCTTGAATCGCTCGCCGGGCTGATGAAGAAGCTCGCTGCCAGTCGCGAGGCGCGCGCCGCGCTGGTGCTCGACTTCGCTTCGCGCCTTGCGCGCGCCCCCGACCATCTCGATGCCGGCGAACACCGTTTCTTTGTCGCGGCGGAAAAGTTGTCGCTGTCCGCCAGCCCGGTGATTCCGAACGGCAGCGCCGCCCAGCCGCTGTTCAATCCCGTTCTCTGGCTGGTCAACCGTTCGCAGGATTTGCCTTCGTGGTTCGCCCTCGACTCCGAGCGCATCGCCTCGCTGGCCGTCGGCAAGCCCGATTACGAAACGCGCCAGGCGGCGGCGCAGCAACTGATTCGCCTGTTTCCCGGCTTCAAGGAGGCTGACGCGGCGCAGCAGGCCGAGGCGGTGCGGCGCTATGCCGACGGTACCGATGGGCTAACGCTCGCTGCCCTGGCCGATATCGCCCAGTTGGCCGTGCGGCAAGCGATACCTCTCAGCGGCATCGAAGACGCCGTGCGCAGCTACAAGGTCGGTGCAGCCGACAACCCCTGGCGCAAGGATTACCTGAGGGAGAAAATCCGCAACGCGCGCGCCGCACTGGAAGATCGCGTCAAGGGCCAGCATCAGGCCGCCACCAAGACCGTCGATATCCTGATGCGTTCCGCGATGGGCCTGACCGGTGCGCAGGCCCGTTCGGGCGGAGGACGGCCGCGCGGCGTGCTGTTCTTCGCCGGCCCCACCGGTGTCGGCAAGACAGAGTTGGCCAAGACGCTGACGCAACTGATGTTCGGCGACGAGCGCGCCTACATTCGCTTCGACATGAGCGAATTTGCTGATGAACACACCGGCGCGCGGCTCCTCGGCGCGCCACCCGGCTATATCGGCTATGACGCGGGGGGCGAGCTGACCGATGCGGTGCGCGAACGGCCCTTTGCCGTGGTCCTGTTCGACGAAATCGAGAAGGCGCATCCGCGCATCCTCGACAAATTCCTGCAAATCCTCGAAGACGGCCGCCTCACCGACGGGCGCGGCGACACGGCCTACTTCAGCGAGGCGGTGCTGATCTTTACCTCCAACCTCGGCATTTATGTTGAGGACGAGCATGGCCAGCGTGTGCAGAACGTCAAACCGGGCGATCCCTACGATGTCGTCGAAACACGGGTGCGCGAAGCTATCTCCAACCACTTCAAATACCGCCTCGGCCGGCCGGAAATCCTCAACCGCATCGGCGACAACATTGTTGTCTTCAACTTCATCACGCCCGATATTGCCGGGCTGATCCTCGACGGTATGCTGAAAAACGTCACCCGCCGTCTCGCCGCAGAACAACAGATCGAATTGACGATCCCCGATTCCATCCGCACCCAATTGCTCGAACTCTGCTCGCGCGACCTTTCCAACGG
>CAZAWN010000210.1:0-4420 GCA_964488825.1 uncultured Methyloversatilis sp.
TGTGAGTCCGCCGGCGTAGCGCGCCTGGGCGATCTGTTCGAGTTGGCCGAGCAGCAGCAGATTCTCGCGGCCATAGCGCAGGTTGGCCATATGCAGATGATGTTGCGCATAGGTTTGCTTGATCTGCCAGGCAAGCTCGGTCCATGTGGCATGGGCGCGGCCCTGCGCCTCATCGGCGCCGGCAGCGGCAATTTCACGTTGTAAATCGCGCTTGCCGAACCACGGCAGACTCTGCGTGAAGGTGTAACGCGTGCTGCCGACGCGTGCCGGCAACAGATTCGGACTGTCGGCATTCATGCCGCTTTTGTTGGTGAAGTCGCGCAGCTCGATGCCGAACATCGGGTCGGGCAGCGCGCCGGCGGATGCCACGCGCGCCGCGGCGGCGTCCGCTTCGTAGCGCATCGCAGCCAACTCGGGATGGCGTTCGCGCGCCAAGGCGAGCAGGCGCTCGACATCGCCGCCGATCGCCTGCTGCGCGAAGGCTGTTCCGCTGGCGACGGTGAGCGCCGCCGCCAGCCACAGGAGCCGGGCGCTCACGGCTATTTCGCCGTTTCAATGCGGGTGATGGTGTAGCTGCCGCCGAGGTCTTCGACCTGGAAGCGCACCTTGTCGCCCTCCTTGAGCGGCTTGAGCATGGCCGCGTCCTTGACCTTGAACATCATGGTCATCGGCCCCATGCCGACGCTGGGAATCGGGCCGTGGGCGAGCATGACGCGCTGGGTCGGCGCATCGATCTTCTTGACGGTACCTTCGGCCAGCTTGTCGGCGGCGGAAATGGAATATGGAAGGAGTAGCCCAACGAGGGCCAGTACGCGGAGCAAGGATTTCATGGAAACCTCCAGGCAATAGTAAATTGAACAAAAGTCGGCGCTGGCAGGACGGCATGTCCTGCCTGACTGAGTGTTCAGCGTCTGGGCGGTTGTTGCGGCGGCGCGGGGATGTGGCTGGCGAAAGCGGCGATCGGATACACAGCGAGCTTGCTCGCTGCGGGCAGTGGCCATGTGTCAGCGGAGGTCAGGAAGGCGGCGCTGGCGAGATGGCACAGCGCACAGTTATCGCATGAGATCTCGCGCTCTGGATCGGGGGTGGCGACCGATTGCGGCGAAGCATGCGCCAGACAGTGACTTGCTTCCACCGTTGCCGGCTCTGTCGTATGGCGACAGACCGACAGCGTCGCCGCCGCGGTTGCCTGAACGGGCAACCACAGCGCAAGCAGGATCAACAAGAGGCGTCTGGCAAAGTACATGGTTGTTTGATTCTAGCCGAATCGGTGGGCGCGGAATTCCGCTGAAGCGCTGCTGTTCCGGAAGCACATCGGCCCGAAATGGGCGTCCAAGGTTTGTCTCGATTCATGTTGATGGTAATTTACGTTTCTCGATTGTGGCAATTTCCATGAAAAAAATACTCCTGACAGGTTTGCCGGCAGCCGTCGATACCGAATTGCTCAAAGAAAGAATGACCCATTTCGGTCCGGTTATCCAGGTAAGCAAAATAGACGAGGGTGATCCGGATCGTCCCTGGGTTGTGGTTGAAATGGATCTCGATCTAATCGAGGCGCAGGAGGCCGCGCGGCGTATCGATGGAATTTTTTATCTTGATCGATTCATCGGGGCACATGTACTGACCTATGGGTGATGGGATAGTCCGTTGCGCCACGAAATGAGTGCAGCTGTGTTGCGTTGGCAACAAGAGTCGGCGTTGGCGAGGCGGCATTGAACTCGTCTGTTCCGGTGGAACGCGACATACTCGCCCGGGCGAAAGCATTTGCCATTGCCGAGCATCGACGTATTGATCATCGGCGCAAATACAATCACCAACCCTATGAAATTCACCTGAAGGCGGTAGAGGCGCTGGTGGCGACAGTGACCGACGATATGGAAATACGTGCAGCCGCATGGCTTCACGATATTGTCGAGGATACCGAAGTCACGCTGGAGCAGTTGGATGCGCTCTTTGGCCCGGCGGTTGCCCAACTCGTCTATGAACTGACCGATGTCAGCCGCCCCGGCGATGGCAACCGGGCTGCGCGCAAGGCCATCGACCGCCAGCATCTTGCGCGCGCCTCGGCGCGTGCGCAAACCGTCAAGCTTGCCGATTTATGCGATAACGCGGCTGACATTACACGCGGCGATCCCAAGTTCGCCCCGGTATTCCTGGCTGAGATGCGCGATTTACTGAGTGTTCTGGAACGCGGGGACGTGCGCCTGCAAAACAAAGCCAAGCGTTTGCTTGAACGCTGTGAGCGCATGGTGGCGCGGATCACCGCGCGGGTTGAAGAAAAAGGCGGGAACCGGGCGCCTGACAGACAGACGTTGCAGGCGGTGCGTCGCCAACTGGAAGCTTTTCGCGCAGTTGACTTGATGCAGCCCCTCAAACAGGTTGAAAAAGAAGCCATGCCTCTCTCGGCAGACCAGCAACTGAAAGAGGGGGATACCTTGTCGACGGTGGTCCATGTCCTGACGCGGCACGAGGCAGCCTACGTGACGGCGACGGACAGGCGCATCGTGGGTTTGCTGACACGTCGCGCACTGGAACAGCCGATCAGCCGGATGTGGATTTTTGGCATGCTGACCCTGGTTGAAATGGACTTCACCGCCCGCATTCATCGATATTGGCCGTATGGGGGATGGGAAGCGCTGCTTTCTCCGGGGCGGCTCGAAACGGCCCGACTCTTGCTCGCGGAAAGGAACAGGACGGGTGCAACAGAGATCGCCTTGCTCGATTGCCTGCAGCTTTCCGACAAGGGACAGATTCTGATTCAGTTGGATCAACAACGGGCCGAATGGGGTTTTCTTTCCCTGCGCATCGCCAAGGTGGCGATCAAGGAGTTGGGCAGCTTGCGCAACCATCTCATGCATTCGCAACCCTTGGTCGATAGTCACTGGCCCCAGATCGTCCGCTTGGCCAGGCGTTTCGACGAGATTCTCGGAGAATATGACGAGGAGAGTGCCAGGGAGAAACAGGCTTTCGGGTAGTCAATCAATACATGTGTAGACTCTTCCCGCCGTATTACCCGACCTTTCGGTCTGCTCTCCATGCATAGCGTCAACATTCCGGAACTCTGGACCCTGATCCTCGCGGTGCTCGCCATTCGCCTGGGGCTGATCGTGCATGCTGTTCTGCCACGTCTGCAGACCTGGAACATTCCTCCGGCGATTACCGGTGGCTTGTTGATCGCGGCGGGAATTACCGTGGTGCGTAGCCTGTACGGAATCGAACTGGTCTTCGCGAGTGGCATCCGCAACGTCTTGCTGCTGGTTTTCTTCGTTGGCGTCGGGTTGTCAGCCAAATTTGGCGCCCTGCTGCGAGGCGGGCTTGGCGTGGCCGTTGTCTGTCTCGCGATTGTCGTGGCCATCCTCACCCAGAATCTGGTGGGCGTTACGGTGGCGCGGTTGTTCGGTCTTGATTTGGCCTTGGGGCTGTTCATGGGCAGCATTGCTTTTCTGGGAGGGCATGGCACCGCCGCCGCCTGGTCGCAGACCGCCGGTATCCCCGGTGCACTGGAAGTCGGCATGGCCTGCGCCACGCTCGGTTTGATTGCGGGCGGACTGGTTGCCGGCCCGGTGTCTTCCTGGTTGGCGAAGCGACACCTTGCCGAGGCGGGGGGAACTGCCTCCGCCGATCCGGCATCCGGGATCAACCTGGCCCCCCATGCCACTACCGCAGAGCTGTTGAGTTCAGATCGCTGGCTGATCGTCGTATTGATTGTCGCCGCCTGCCTTGGTTTGGGCGAGTTGCTGAGGCAATGGTCCGCCGACCGTGGCTGGGTCGTGCCCGGCTTCCTTGCCGTCATGGTTGTCGCGATCCTCATCACCAATGGCGCCGAATTGCTGCGTCGTCCGGTTGATCTGATCGTGGCCGATCTGACGGGTACCGTCGCCTTGCGCCTCTTTCTGGCTATCAGCATGATGGGGCTCAAATTCTGGGAGCTGACCGACTTGCTGCTGCCCTTGCTGCTGGCCGTGCTGTTGCAGGTTGCCGCCATCGTCGCCATCGCGTTGCTATTGGTGTTTACGCTGCTCGGACGCGGCTATAACGGCGCCGTGGCCGTGGGCGGATTCATCGGTTTCTCGCTCGGCGCGATGCCTGTCGGCCTCGGCGTGATGCGACGGGTTACGGATACCTTTGGCGCCGCTCCCAAAGCCTTCCTCGTGATCACTCTGGCGGCTGCACTGTTCGCCGATACCGCCAATGCCGTACTGGTCAATCTGGGGCTGGCCTGGCTGAGGTAATGCCGTCTCGCCAGCGCCGAGTTTCGGGCGCATTCCGGATTCGCCCAAACTGGGCGTCTGAACGGCCGCGATTGGCTTCCGATCGATTACCATCGTCGAGCGCCGCACTTATCGCGAGGGCATGCGGGAAATTCGGCACGGTCGCTGGTAAGCCAGTTTCCCATTATCGAAAAGTCGGCGCTGACAGG
>CAZAWN010000211.1:0-4410 GCA_964488825.1 uncultured Methyloversatilis sp.
GCCGTGTTCGACGACGAAGCGCGTGGCGGCCGGGTCGCACAGGCCGGCGCCGGCGACAAAGGTGTCCTGGATGTGCGATTCAATCGAGTCGGCATCGTCCAACACCGCAGCGATGCCGCCTTGGGCGTAATGGGTGGCCGTATCGTCGATCAGGCGCTTGGTTACCATGGCGACGCGATGGGTGTCGGCAAGGCGCAAGGCGAGGGTTTGACCGGCCAGTCCGGAGCCGATCACGATAACGTCGTAGGTCTTGAGCAGGTCTTGGTTTGCCATGGTTTGATGACTATATCACGGCGACCGTGGAACTATTCCGGCTAATTCCGGTCAGTTGGGCTGCGATGGACAGGGAGTCCAAGGGGCAAACCGGGAAGGCGACTATACTGATGCGCCAATTAGTTTCGACCAGAATATTTCGACATGATGGGAGCGCGCGAAGCCGATTTGCTGTTGGTGGAACGAGTACAGTCCGGCGACCGGGAGGCTTTCGGTTTGCTGGTTGGCAAGTATCAACGCAAGTTGTTGCGTCTGGTGATGCGTCTGGTACGCGATCCTGCCGAGGCGGAGGATGTCACTCAGGAGGCGTTCATCAAGGCCTACCGTGCTTTGCCGAATTTTCGCGGCGAAAGCGCGTTTTATACCTGGCTATATCGCATCGGCGTGAATACCGCCAAGAACTGGTTAGTCGCCAATGGCAAACGCATGCCGACGGTGAGCGAGATCACCGACGACGAGTCAGAAGGAATCGAGGAGGGTGTGCTTCTGCGCCACGACGAAACGCCCGATCGGGTGCTGATGTCGCGGCAGATAGGCGAGACGGTCAATGCTGCCATGGAAGCCTTGCCGGAAGATTTGCGTACGGCGATAACACTGCGGGAAATCGATGGCATGGCCTACGAGGACATTGCTCAAGTCATGGATTGTCCGATCGGCACGGTACGTTCGAGAATATTTCGGGCGCGCGAGGCGATTGCGGTGAAGCTGCGGCCGCTGCTCGATGTCGCGCCGGATCGAAGATGGTAGTTTGGAGAGGATCATGAGAAAAGAACAATCGTCGCTTGTTTCCGCCCTGTACGACGGAGAACTGGAATCTCACGAGTTGCGCCCGGCGATCCGGGAGAGTCTGGACGATAGCGAGCGCTGGCGCATTTATGCGCTGATCGGCGACGGCCTGCGCGGCGAAAGCACCCCTGTGCCCGATATGACTGCGAGCGTGATGGCCCGGTTGTCCGAAGAGCCCGTGGTGCTGGCGCCCCGTAATTTGCAGCCAAAATCGCGCCAGCACCCCCTGCTGGCCCTTGCCGCCTCGGTGGCGGGCGTGGCGGTGGTTGGCTGGCTTGCCTTTGGCGGCAATGCGCTCGATCCTGCGCCGGTGGCCAGGATGGCCGTATCGACTCCAGGCGGTGAGAAGCTTGCGCGTGCCGTATCGCCAGCGCCGACTTTTAACGGTGAGCAGTCGGGGAAGAGCGAATCCGACCTGAACGAATACTTGTTGGCGCATCATGCTCAGGCCACTTCCGTGCGCATGGGTGAAAGCGCAAAACAAATACGCACGGTCGCGATGACCGCAGTGCGCCCATGAATTGGGTCGTGCAGTATGGCTTCGGGCTGCTGGCCTGCTGCTTGAGTCCATTGGTATTCGCGCAGGCTGCTACTGCCCAGAATGAAGGCCTGCAATGGTTGCAGAAAGTTTCAGCCGCCGCTCAAAAACTGAACTACAGCGGCACTTTCGTGTATCGCAACGGCAGTCGCAGCGAAACCTCGCGGATTGTTCATTTCTCTGGCAACGGCAATCAGATCGAGAAGCTTGAAGTACTTGACGGCAGTCCGCGTGAAGTTTTTCGCCACAACGATCAGGTGAGTTGTTACCTGCCGGAGAGTCGCCTGGTCATTATTGAGCAGCGCAGTGTCAGACGTAGCTTCCCTTCGCTCCTGCCGGCCAGCATGGCTGGATTGACCGAGCACTATCTGATTCGCAAAGGCGGTATAGCGCGTGTTGCCGGGTACGAAAGCCAGATTGTCCGGCTGGAACCCCGGGATGCCTGGCGTTACGGACACCAGTTATGGGTGGATACCGGTTCCGGATTGTTGCTGAAGGCCGATATTTTCAGTGAGGGAGGCGAAGCGCTCGAATCGATGGCTTTTACCGAACTGCGCATCGGCGAAACGATACGTCCCGAAACCCTGAAGCCGGGTTTTGCTACGTCAAAGGAGAACTGGCGTGTTCGCCAGGCAAAATTGAGCGACCTGCGCGACGATACCCCTTGGGTGTTTCGCGCCGAACTGCCCGGATTCAGAAAGCAGGCTGCCCTGCTGCGCAGCATCGGCAAAGACGGCGAAGACCTGAATATGATGCATTGGGTATTCTCTGACGGTTTGGTGGCTATGTCGGTATTTGTCTCCCCCTTGCGCGCCGCCGAGGCGGGCGAGGAGAGTTTCAAGACGATTGGCGCCTTGAGCGTGATGAAGCGCATCCTCGAAGGCCATCAGATTGTCGTGATGGGTGATCTCCCCCCGTCGGCGATCAAACACTTTTCCGAGGGTATCGGGGTGCGCGGCAAATGAATGAAATGGAAGCCTGGGTTGTTCGTCTGGAAGGCGCGGATGCCTGGGTACAGGCTACAGGCCCAGGCCCTGCCTGTGGCGCATGTTCCCAAAAGACCGGTTGCGCCGGTTCCGACAAGGGGGCGCTTCTCTCCGATGCAGCGAACAAGGCGCGCCAAGGCCTCTTGCTGCGTTTACCCAATGCCATACGTGCGCGGCCCGGCGATGCGGTGTTGGTCCGCGCAGCCGACGGCATGGTGATCAAAGCTGTCTGGCGCGCCTATGGCATTCCTCTCGTGCTGGGGCTGCTAGGCGCAGCGCTGGGATTCGGCCTGGCGGGAGATGACATGGCGGCGCTGCTCGGTTTGCTGGCCGGTCTGCTGGCCGGTGTGGTTTTGCTCCGCTTGAGGGGGCTTGAAGCTAGTTCAGGGGAACCAATCTTGTCGATGTGTTTCAAACCCACCTCCATAGTGAATTTCAAGGATCGAGAAATATGTTGATTAACGGGTTGTTGGCTGTTTGCTTTGGACTTGTATCGTTTTTCGCCCAAGCCCAGGTGCGGGATCTGCCGGATTTCGCCGATCTAGCCGAAAAGCAGGGCATTGCCGTGGTGAATATCAGCGCCACGCAAGTGGTGCGCAATCATCCCCGCGCGGGCGGTTTCCCTTTCGATGAGGATGATCCGGCCTTTGAGTTCTTCAAACGTTTCGGTCCGCGCGCTTTACCGGGTATCCCGAACATGCCGCGGCAGTTCGAGAACAAGTCGCTGGGCTCGGGTTTCATTCTTGGTCCCGAAGGTTACATTCTCACCAATGCGCATGTGGTCGACTCGGCCGATGAGGTCATCGTCAAGCTCAACGATCAGCGCGAATTCAAGGCCAAGGTCATCGGCGCCGACAAGCGGACCGATGTGGCGCTGATCAAAATCGAGGCGACTGGCTTGCCCAGTGTCAGACTCGGCGATCCAGGCAAGCTTCGTGTCGGCGAATGGGTGGTGGCGATCGGTTCTCCGTTCGGCTTCGAAAACTCCGTAACGGCCGGGATCGTCAGCGCCAAGGGGCGCTCTTTGCCGCAAGAGAACTTCGTTCCGTTTATCCAGACGGATGTGGCGATCAACCCTGGCAACTCGGGCGGGCCGCTGTTCAACCTGCGCGGCGAGGTGGTTGGCATCAATTCGCAGATCTATAGTCGTTCCGGCGGCTATCAGGGCATAGCCTTCGCCATTCCGATCGATGTGGCCATGGAAGTGCAATCCCAGTTGCGTGCGTCGGGCAAGGTGCAGCGGGGGCGCTTGGGTGTGTCGATTCAGGAGATCACCAAGGATCTGGCCGATTCATTTGGTCTGGGCAAGCAGCAAGGCGCATTGGTTGCCTCGGTGGAGAAGGACAGCCCGGCTGACAAGGCGGGTCTGCAGGTGGGCGATGTCATCCTGCGCTTCAATGACAGAACGGTGGCGCAATCCTCCGACTTGCCGCGTATGGTCGGCAATACCAAACCGGGCAGCAAGGCGAGCCTGCATGTCTGGCGCAATGGTGCGGGCAGGGATCTGGTGGTGACCGTGGGCGAGATGCCCGAAGAGCTGGCCGCGAAGAATCAGCGTCGCGGCAAGCCGGCCGAGGCCGCCCCGGCAAACCGTCTTGGTTTGGTGCTGACCGAGCCAAGTGCCGAACAGAAGCGCCAGATGGGTATCCGCCATGGCCTGATTGTTGAGGAGGTGCGCAATGGTTCGCGCAACGACCTGCGTCAAGGGGATGTGATACTTGCCCTGATCGGCAAGGGGATGCAACACGAAATCCGTACCGTCGAACAATTCAACGGCCTGCTGGCGAAAACCGACAAGGACAGTAATGTTACTTTGCTGGTCAAGCG
>CAZAWN010000212.1:0-2690 GCA_964488825.1 uncultured Methyloversatilis sp.
TCGCGCGAAACCTTCCTGCTGATCAACAACGTGCTGCTGGTGGTCGCCTGCGGCGCCGTGCTGCTCGGCACGCTTTATCCGTTGATCGTCGATGCCTTCGGCGGCGGCAAGATCTCCGTCGGCCCGCCCTACTTCAATGCAGTGTTCATCCCGATCATGCTGCCGCTGCTGGTGCTGGTCGCCCTCGGTCCGGTGGCGCGCTGGAAGCAGGCTGACCTGCCGGCCATGCTGAAGAAGCTGTGGCCCGCCGCTGTCGCCGCTATCGCCGCCGGCATCGTCCTGCCGATGCTGGCTGGCAAGTGGCACGCCTATGTCGCCCTCGCCCTGGCACTGGTCGGCTGGATGACGGCCGCACTGGTGTTGCAGACCATTGATCGCTTCAAGGCCGGCTCCCCGACCGCTTCGTGGTGGGGCATGCAGTTGGCCCACTTTGGCCTGGCCGTCATGGTCGTCGGCATCGCCATGGTCAGCACCTATCAGGAAGAGCGCGACGTGCGCATGGAGCCGGGCGAAACCGTCAGCGTCGGTGGCTACACCTTCAAGTTCCTCGGCGTGCACGAAAGCCGTGGCCCGAACTACACCGCCGATGTCGGGACGTTCGAGTTGTTGGAGAACGGCAAGCTGCTGCGCCAGCTCCATCCGCAAAAACGCGACTACGACGCCTCGCAGATGCCGATGACCGAGGCCGCCATCGATGCCGGCTTTACGCGCGACGTTTATGTCTCGCTGGCCGAGCCACTCTCTCCCGACAGGGAAAACGGCCCGTGGGCGGTGCGCGTGTACTTCAAGCCCTTTGTTGACTGGATCTGGGGCGGCAGCCTGTTGATGGCGCTCGGCGGCCTGCTCGCTGCGGCGGATCGCCGTTATCGCATCCGCGCCAAATCTTCCGTCGCTGTCCCGGCTGGAGCACCCGCATGAACAAATTCACCCTGCCCCTGATCGGTTTCGTCGCGCTGGTGGCCCTGCTTGCCGTTGGCCTCGGCCTCAACCCGCGTGAAGTCCCCTCGCCGCTCGTCGGCAAACCGGCGCCGGATTTCACGGTGCCGCAGTTGCATCAGCCGGAGGCGAACTTCTCGCCCAAGGAAATGCTCGGCAAGGTCTGGCTGTTCAACGTCTGGGCCTCGTGGTGCGTGTCCTGCCGCGAGGAGCACCCAATCATCGTCGAGTACACCAAGCGGCCCGGCGCGATTCCCGTCATCGGCCTCAACTACAAGGACAAGCGCGAAGACGGCCAGCGCTGGCTGGCACGTTTCGGCGATCCCTATGTGCTGTCGGCCTTCGACCTCGATGGGCGCGTCGGCATCAATTACGGCGTCTATGGCGTACCGGAAACCTATCTGATCGACAAGGCCGGCGTGATCCGCTTCAAGCAGATCGGCCCGATCACCCCTGATGTATTGGAGAAGAAAATTCTGCCGCTGGTGAAGGAACTGGAAAAATGAAGCTGCTGCTTGCCGCCTGCGCGGCTCTGTCTCTCGCCTTGCCCCTGCACGCCAAGGAAGCTGCGCCGCTGGCCGAAGACCCGGTGGTGGAAAAGCGCCTGATCAACATTTCGGAAGAGCTGCGCTGCCTGGTCTGCCAGAACGAATCCCTCGCCGGCTCGCAGGCCGATCTCGCCAAGGATCTGCGCGAGGAAGTGCGCGGCCTGATCAAGGAGGGCAAGAGCGACAACGAGGTCAAGGATTTCCTCGTCAGCCGCTATGGCGACTTCGTGCTGTACCGGCCGCAGATCAAGCCGAGCACTTACCTGCTCTGGGCCGGCCCCTTCCTGCTGTTGTTCTTTGGCCTGTTCGCCCTGGTCCGCTTCCTGAAGCAGCGCAGCAAGGAGGTTGTCGACACCCCGCTGTCGGATGAAGAAAAGAAACGCGCCGCAGCCCTCCTTAAGGATGTCCAGTCATGAGCGGATTTCTCATTGGCGCACTGCTCGTCGCGCTCGTTGCCATTGTCCTGGTCGTCTGGCCTTTCCTGCGCCGTCCCGCCAGCGCCGACTTCTCGCGCCTTCAGCTCAATACGGCAATCTATCGCGACCAGCTCGCCGAACTGGAACGCGACCGTCGCGAAGGTTCCGTGTCGCAGATCGATTACGAACAGGCCCAAGCCGAATTGCAGCGCCGCATGCTTGAAGACACGGACGGCGAGCCCACAGCGACGAAGCAGGGCGAAAGGGCTGCGCCGGTACCCGTCAGCCGCGCCCTGCCGATCGCGCTGGGCGCTTTCCTGCTGATTGGCGGCGTTCTCGGTTACATGGCGCTTGGCAGCCCGCAGGCGATCAATCCGCCAGTGCAAGACGGACACGCGACCGGCGATGCCGAAATCCAGCGCATGGTTGCCGACATGGCGGCCAAGCTCGAGAAGGAACCGGAGAATTACAGTGGCTGGGCCATGCTGGGGCGCTCCTACAAGTTCCTCAACCGGCATGCCGAGGCGGCGCGCGCCTATGCCCGCACCGGTCCGATGCTCGACACTAGCGCCGAACTGCTGGTCGATTATGCCGACTCGCTGGCAGCGGCCAAACAGGGCTTCACCCCGGAAGTGCTGGCACTGATCGACAAGGCGCTCAAACTCGAACCGACCAACCTGCAGGGTCTCTGGCTGCGCGGCACTTCGTTCTACGAAAAAGCGCAATACGACAAGGCCATCGTCGATTGGGAGCTGCTGCTCAAGGGGCTACCGCCTGGCTCTGAAGAAGC
>CAZAWN010000212.1:2790-4340 GCA_964488825.1 uncultured Methyloversatilis sp.
TTCATCGAGAAGGGCAGCCTGCCCGCCAACTTCACGCTCGACGACGCCATCAGCATGAACGCCGACAATCCGATTTCCAAACACAAGGAACTAAGTGTCGAGGCGCGCCTGTCGCGCAGTGGCCAGGCTATTGCCGAGCCAGGCGATCTGTACAGCGCAGCGCAGAAGGTCAAGTTGGGCGCAAAGAATGTCGTGCTCAAGATCGACCAGGTGAAGTGAGGTTATACCGCACCGCAGCAACGTTTCCAAGCCCCTTGAAAAGATGATATAGAGTCTATACCATGCACTACGAGTCGCAAGATAAGTGATCAGCACAACGCCCACCTCTGATCAGGGACGACTGGGATGGGACAGCACACGGACGATAGCGTGCATGCTGGAAGTTAGAGAAACATGAGATGCTGGAGGACCCTATCGTATGTGCATCTCATGGCCCAAGGCATTAGGCGGCTCAGGAGTTACCACGTGCGTTGATGAATGCCAGCGGGTTATGTTCGATAGGCCGAAAGGTCAGCCACCACGAAGAAAGTGGCTAGTGGAACGGAATGCATGACACTTCCGCATCCGCATGTCTTGCATACCTCCCACCTGCGGGTGCAGCCAAGATAATGAGGTACAAAAAAATGGCTGCTAAAAAGATACGGGCGAGAAAAAGCTCGCCGTTATAACCGTCGTCCGCGACCCCGAGCATCATCTGGGTAAGCATTTCGACAAAAACCCTGACGGAACAGTCAGCAAGAAATCCACCGTCAGCCTGTCCTTCGGCATTTCTGTCATGCATCGTGTCGAAACTCATGCCGACCTCGCCAAACTCATGGCTGAAGTCGGCAAAGATCCCTGCGCCGCCATCATCAATGCCAGTTTCAACGGCATCGAGATTGGCGAAGAGTTTGCCATCCTCTCCTAGCGAGAAATCGAAAAGCGTTTCGGTATCCCTGGGTCGGATCGTGAGCGTCAGAAAGGCGTACATAGAATCGAATATGCCAGCATAGAGATCAATGCGTTAGGCCGTTTCAAAGAAAACGTCCGCCCTTCCAGCTGGCAACTGCTCGACCGGGACATCGATGAACATACGCCGGCCGAATTCGTTGGCTTGACGACACCCGTATGGCTTAAGCGGTTGTCGTCCATCATTCCCGGTGTCGATCTGGTGACCTACGTCGAAACACCATCCACTTCGTCTCGCGTGCTTCAGGACGGCAACGTAGTAGGCGCCGGCAACAGACACGTATGGGTTTTTGTTGATGACCCTGCCGATGTCGAACGTGCTCGCACCGCCATTATGTTGAGTGCCATCCAAGCCGGCATGTCCTGGAAAATACCGCGCTTCAGCAATAAAGATGGCGGCAGGATCGTTGGCCACGGTCTGGCTACGCTTGTCGACACCAGCGTCTGGACGCCGGGTCGCTTGGTATTCGACGGTCAGCCGACAGTGGGCGAAGGCCTCACGGTCATGCCGCTGGAGCCGGTTATTCACCGAGGTGAGCGCGATAACCTAGTAGTCAGTCACGTTGAAACGCGAGGATAAATGCGAGAGAGTTTTCGCCGAG
>CAZAWN010000213.1:0-4285 GCA_964488825.1 uncultured Methyloversatilis sp.
CAGCGAAGCGGAATCCGGGCTACAAGTCTGGTGAGCCGGCGAAGTTGTAGGAGGCCCGCTTGCGGGCCGAAGCGCCCGGTAGGGCGCAACGGTGGAACTCTGCCCGAGCGAGCGTTTGCCCTTTGCGGCTGCCGCCGCTTCGGCCCGCAAGCGGACCTCATACGACGATTGCAGCTGAGCCTGCTACCCGTCCGCTGTTTGGGTAGTGTGGGCCGCGGTTGGCGCGGCTGCTTCTGCCGCCGCCCGCTCTTGAGCGTCCAACTGCATGTGTCGGGCGTAGAACTGGTAGCGGTTCTTGCCACCTTGTTTGGCCCTGTACATCGCAATGTCGGCGTTCTTGAGCAAGGTCTGTACCTCTTTGCCGTCATCCGGGTAGAGCGTAATGCCGACGCTGCCGGACAGTTGATGCAACTGACCGCCAAGCAGGAAGGGTTCGCGCAGGACATGGACCAGTTTTTCGCCGATCACCATCATGTCCGCAACATCGGCCAGATCGTGAATCACCAGCGTAAATTCGTCGCCACCCAAGCGCGCCGCCGTATCTTGATCACGCACACAGCCAACCAGCCGGCGTCCGACTTCAATCAGCAGTTCATCGCCAACGTCATGACCCTGGGTATCGTTGATCCATTTAAAGCCATCGAGATCGAGGAAAGCGAGACCGACTTTTTTCTCGTTTCGCTTGGCGTTCGCGATCGCCCGTTGCAGACGATCGGCCAATAGGTTGCGATTCGCAAGTCCGGTCAGGGCATCAAAATTGGCTTGCCGCCACATCGATTCTTCATGCTGTTTGCGTTCGGTAATGTCGCTGAACAAGGACACATATTCAGCCGTGGTGCCGAGCGAGTTTTTGACCGCGGTAATGGTCAGCCACTGGGGATAAAGCTCGCCGTTCCGCCGCCGGTTCCAGATCTCGCCTTCCCAGTGGCCATTGCTGATTAGTTGGGTCGATACCATTTCATAGAAGGCAGGTTCATGCCGCCCGGATTTGAGCATCGAGGAGGGATGGCCAACCACGTCGTCCGGGGCATAACCGGTAATCACCGAAAATGCCGGATTGATCGCCGTGATGACGCCATCGGCATCGGTGGTCATGATTCCCTGCTTGGACGTGTTGAAAACCACCATGGCCTGACGCATTCTGGCTTCGGCCAGTTTGCGTTCGCTGATGTCGATTCCGACGCCGACCACGATGGGTTGGCCATTGAATTCAATCCGCTTGCCGGTAAAGGAAAAGGGCGTCCGGCGTCCCTGGCGTCCGACTATGGTTGCTTCAACCTCGGTATGCCCGATTTCGAATGTTTGACGCACGGTATCGGTGATGCTGGCGCGATCATCCCCTTCAAAGAATTCCAGCGCATTAATGCCCAGAAGTGCTTCGACCGGCATTTCGCTGAATGATGAAAGCTGTTGATTGAAGAAAATCAGGCGACCCTGGGTATCCAGCGCATATGCGATGCCCGGAATCGCCTCCATCAGGATGTCGCGGAAACGACGTTGCTGCTCGATGGCCGCCTCCGCCCGTTTGTATTCGGTCAGATCAACGGCAAACCCGAGCAACCGGCCATCCGGCAAACGCGCGGCAGTCAGCATCACGACGACGGATGATCCATCCTTGCGGCGCAAGGCAACTTCGGCCTGTTGTCCATTTATCAGGGTTGTCTCGAACTGCCCCAGGTGAGCAGGCAGGTCGCCCATGCCGAAAATATCGAGCACGTGCATGCCGGCAAGCAATTCCTCGCGCGAATAGCCAACCAACCTGGATGCAGACGGGTTTGCATCGACGAAGCGGCCGTCAGGTGCGGCGACAAAGACGCCGTTTGGCGAATGATCGACGTAACCGCGAAAACGGGCTTCGCTCTCCTCCAGCGTCTGTTGCGCCGCCTTGATCGCGGAGATGTCGAGATGAATGCCGTACATGCACAAGGGTTTGCCGTCTTTGCTCCATTCCATCACCCGGCCCTGATCGCGTACCCAGACCCAATGCCCATTCTTGTGGCGGAGGCGGATTTCGCACATGTATTCCGGCAAGGCGCCGGCGCAGTGCTGATCGAGTAATTCACGCGATCGCTTCAGGTCATCAGGATGAAAAAAGCGCGGCCAGTCCTGCAATGTCAATGGGCCCATTTCTTCAAGCGTATAGCCCATGATTCCAGCCCAGCGCTCGTTCAGCACCGTCTTGCCGGTTTGCAGGTTGGCTTCCCAGGTTCCTACATTGGTCCCCGCGACAAGATTCAGCATGCGCTGCCGCTCTGATGCCAGGGCGGCCTCGGTTTGCTTGCGCTGGCTGATATCGGTATGGGTGCCGATCATGCGCAACGGCGTGTTGTCCTCGGCGCGACTGACCACCACGCCGCGCGCCAGGATCCATTTGTAATCGCCATCCTTGCAGCGCAGCCGATGTTCGAAAATGAAGAACGGGTCTTTGCCATCAAAATGAGCCTGCAAAAGATCGATGGCGATGGATTGATCATCCGGGTGGATGCGAGTCTTCCATTCCTCCAGGCCATGGCCAATTTCATCTTCCTCATAGCCGATTTGTTGTTTCCAGTAGCGGCTGAAAAAGACGGAGCTATCGGCGATGTTCCAATCCCACAAGCCGTCACCGGATCCTTCGATGGCAAATTTCCACCTGAACTCGCTCTCGCGTAGTTCTGCCTCGCGCGTGCTGATCTCGGCAGTCAATTCGTCCGCCAAGACGCGGGCACGGGTGCGCGTATTGATCACCGACAGCAGCAGACCGCTTAACAGCCCGCTTAATGCAAAGCCACCAATCAGGGTTGCCCATGCAGAGAAATAGCTGATTTGCGTCTCGCCTTCGATGGCATTGAAGGCCAGCAACCACTCGCGGCCGTGAAACTGGATGCTGCGCTTCTGATTGAACAACGAAGTGAATTTATGGCTATCCACCGGTTGGCTATCAAACAAAAGTTGGCTGGGTTTCGCCTCCGCACCATCGAAGATCTGCAGATCAATCGATTTGCCTTCCCGGTTTTGCCAGTCGCCCAGAATGCCTTGCATCAGGTCTTGCATGCGATAAGGGCTGTAAGACCAGCCGATCAGCGCCGCCCGGCGTTGCTCGACGGTGCCGATTGGCGCGCCATTGCGATAGACCGGGACGTACATCAGCGTTCCCGCTTGCACCTCCGTGCCGGTCTCCTGAACCAGTTCAACCTTGCCTGACAAAGCAGCCTCGCCGGTATCGCGCGCCTGTTCCATGGCGGCTCGCCGAACGGGTTCGGAAAACATGTCATAGCCGAAGGCACGCAGATTGCGGTCCCGGAAGGGTTCAAGGTAGATGATGGCGCTGTACGTGGCCCGATCACCGGCGGGGCGCACGCTGTAGTCCGGGAAGCCTTCCGCACGAATGGCCGCAACGTGGCTGGCAAGCTGGTCCGGCGAAATGACTTGCGCAAAACCGATTCCCTGCACACTCGGCAAATACTCATGGGTGCGAAGCTTCTCGACAAAGCTGCGCCAGTCATTTCGATCAACGCGGGCTGACGCGGCAAACAGTCCCGAGCCGCCCTGAAGAATCAGGGCATAGGCATCAAGGCGCTCGCGAATCTTCAAGGCAACCTGATCGCTGGTGAATTCAAACTGCCGCAGCGCCTCTTGTTCGATGGCGTGCTTGACTTGCAAACCGGCAAAAATGCTGAGCAGCAGGCCGATGCCAAGCATGACCCAGGCGTGATACGTTTTCATGGTCAAGATGGATTTCGATCCAAAGAATGAAGACGTTGAGAGGGCAAGACGTGGAGAGGGCATGGCGTTGAGAGGGCTTGGCGTTGATGGGGTTGGCGTTGATGGGCTTGGTGTTGATGAGCGAAAACGCGACCAGGTGGAAAACGTAACCCGGATATTTCATAAATGCTCGCGCGCCCTCGCTGGTCCCTTGCCTGCACTGGAAACTTTCCCTCAGTCGGGCGTATGAATCACTACGCCGCTCCTTCGCGAAATTCCCATTGCAAACAAGGTCCGGCGCGAACATCACGCGAATTTATGAAATATCCGGCTTAGGTTCTCGCCTTCAACTGAGGAAAATAGGTTCATTCCTCCGGCAGATCAATGTCGATAATCAAGTGAATTTTTCCTAAGCCGGCGAAGCCGGAACCAAACAGGCAAAACGAACCCTCGGTCTTGCGCAAAAATCGGGACGTTCAACCGATTTACGCCCTTGCCATTATTCCCAGCAGTACTGGGACGATCATATAACCCATTGGGTTTACCGGGCTTTTTCCCGATGCGCTGTGTGCACTGGTTTCAGTACGGCACATGAATATTT
>CAZAWN010000214.1:0-4201 GCA_964488825.1 uncultured Methyloversatilis sp.
TGATAATCGTCCCGATGACAACAGCTAAGTTGTCAGACTCCTCTCTATCGCATGCTAAAAAGATCACTTTACGGGGTCACTCAATGATCAGGCCTGATCTCATAGAGAAACTTCGCTCATGCCGAAATGTGGTCGTATTCACTGGTGCGGGGGTGTCGGCAGAAAGCGGTATTCCAACCTTTCGGGATCGCTTTGAGGGGATGTGGTCACTCTTTGACCTGAATGATGTAGCCACGCCGGCTGCTTTTCGACACCATCCGCAAACAGTGTGGGACTGGCATGTATATCTCGCCAACAAAATGCGAGAGGCAGAGCCCAATCCTGCACACAGAGCAATCGCCCAACTCGAAACACTGGTGCCCAGTGTGAAGGTCATTACGCAGAATATTGACGGGTTACACCAGAAGGCTGGCAGTAAATCAGTCATGGAACTTCATGGCAACCTTTTCAGGCTTAAGGCATTTGTCGATCCGGAAGAAATTCCCGACTCCAACGTTTCTCAGGTGATCTGCCATGTCTGCGATGGTTACGCAGTTCACGACCAATGTGATCCCTACGTTACCAAGGAAGACCTCGCCGACATCACACTTCAGGTCGGGCCGATTCCCAACTGTCCCTGCTGCGGGGCGTTGCTGCGGCCCGACATCGTCTGGTTCGGTGAACCACTCGATATCGACGTTCTGGATGGCGCGATGCGGGTAGCCGACACATGCGATCTGATGATCTGCATTGGTAGTTCCTTGGAGGTTCAGCCGGCAGCGAGCATCCCGTACCGGGCAAAGTGGAGGGGGGCGGTCGTAATTGAAGTCAATCCCGAGCCAACCCACTTCTCTTTTGAAGCGGACGCCTTTGTTCAGGGTAAGGCGGCAGAGGAGCTACCGAAAATATTGCGAATGGTGTGGGGATGATTGCATCGGAGATTTTGAATAAGAAATGAATCACGAAGATCACTCAACAAACTCAATCGAACGAAAGGCATCAGATCACATTGATGCTGGACTTGCGTACGAGTGCGCAGAAAACTGGCTTGCTGCCGCCAACGAGTATCGGCAGGTTTTCGCGCTAAATCCTTCTGGTTGGGTCGCCCGATATTCTGCCAACAACAACCTTGGCTATGTCCTCATCCAGATCGGGGAGTATGAGCAAGCGGCTGAGCATTGCCGAGCTGCTATCGCCATCAATCCTGGACGATACAACGCTCACAAGAACCTTGGACTGGCACTTCAGGGGCTAGGGCATTGGAAGGATTCCGCCATGTGTTTTGTCGAGGCCACTCGACTCGACCCAACGAATGCCAGGGCCTGGCAACACCTTGAGCACCTGCTGCAAAGCCGCCCAAACGCTCTGGATCAGCACCCTGAGCTTCGTCAGCTTGTAGCTGATATTCGCGACGAACTTGAGGAGAACAACTATATCCAGCCTCCGATCGAACCATCGCCGATGTATCGGCCGGTCGACCTTCCCCGCGAGCACTGATCATCATGCTTGGCGCCATCATCGGAGATATCGTCGGCTCGGTCTATGAGTTCAACAACTACCGTGCCAAGGATTTCGATCCTTTTTTTCATCCGAAGTGCTTTTTTACGGATGACACGGTTTGCACGGTTGCCGTGGCAGAGGCACTGGTCCGGCATGTCGATCCGGCCGTCGCGCTGCGGGTATGGGGCCGAAGGTACTGGGATAACGGCGGCTGGGGGATGCGTTTTGCCCAGTGGCTGGGTAGCGATAACGAAGGTCCCTACAACAGCTTCGGCAACGGTGCCGGGATGCGCGTTTCACCCGCCGGCTTACTGGCCAGAACTCTCAATGAGGCGTTCTGGCTGTCCGACCACGTCACCGGGGTGACTCACAACCACCCCGAAGGGATGAAAGGTGCTGCGGCCACGTCAGCCGCCATCTTCATGGCACGGACTGGTAGATCCGCCAGCCTCATTCGCAAGGATATTGCGGCAATGTTTGGTTACGACCTGTCCAAAAGTGTCGATGAGATCCGCCCGACCTACCGCTACAACGAACGCTCGCAGGATACGGTCCCGCAGGCGCTCACCTGCGCGCTGGAAGCGACCAATTTTGAGGACGCAATCCGCAACGCCATCTCGATCGGCGGTGACAGCGACACCATCGCGGCGATCGCCGGCGGCGTGGCCGAGGCGTTGTTCGGTATCCCGGAAAGCATATCCAGAACCGCCTGGCGGAAATTACCCGAGGATGTGCAGGTTGTCCTGACCGAACTGTACAACACCGCCGAGCATCGATATCAACATCCAGAGGCTTCGCGCATTACCGTCGTCGAAGGCAATATCCTTCATCAAGCGGATTGCGACGGGTTGGTCAATTCGGCCAACGAGAATCTCCGTGCCGGATCCGGTGTCTGTGGCGCCATCCATGCGGCGGCAGGCCCAGAACTCGAAGCCCACAGTCACCGTCTTGCACCGTTGCCGCTCGGAGGGGCAGTGGCAACCCCTGGCTTCAGGCTGTCGCAACGCTGCGTGATCCACACGCGAGGGCCGAAGTACCTGTTTGATCCTGACCCTGCGAGACATCTGGACATGGCGATGACCAACACTCTGCTGGCGGCCGACCGCGAGAAGCTGACACGGATCGCTGTTCCGGCGATCTCGATGGGTGTGTATGCGTATCCGCCAGAGGAGGCGGTACCAATCCTGTTCTGGGCAGCCAAGTCTGTGTTGCCGCGGCTGCATTATCTGAGGGAGATCCGCTTTGTCGCGATGTCTGCGGAACTGGCGAACCTCTTTCCGCGTTGATATGGCATCGTGCCTTGTGTCGCTAATCCGGAAGGAAACAGGACGGAAAGCCATCACATCAACTCAGGTAGTGCGCAGCTTCACCGCAAAGTCGGCGATACCTAACTTGAAGAGGAACTTCGCTGCCGTATCGAGTGTCTTGAATTCGCGGGTTTCCCGTTTGCTCGTCTCAAGCGGTTTGCCGTCGGCTATCACCATGTAGCCTTGTGCCATCACCGCATAATGAATCTGCACGCGCTTGACGGCCTGCGCATCGATCAGCAGTTTGAGTTCGCGCTCGTTCATGACTCCTCCTTAGCCACGGGCAGGCCAAACAGGTCACCCTGCTCCACGACAACCAGCAAATCCCCGGGGCTGACCTGAAGGTACTGGCACAACTTGCCCAGTACCTCACGATCGAAACTCTTGACCTTGTCGTTGTAGTAGCGATCCAGGGTAGCCCGGGCGATGCCCGTGGCCCGGCAGACCTCGGACACCTTGATGCGACGCGTGCCCAGCAGGGTGGAAAGGCGGCATGAAATCATGTGTGGAGTATAAAATGATCGAAGTCGATTAAATAGTATACTATTCAAAGATATTTGTCGTCTCTTGTTTTCCACTTTGTGCAAGACACACGTTATGCTTTCGTGAGCCTAAGGTGGCAGATTCAGTTCAGGTCGAAAGGAGAGCAGATGTCCAAGTCACGCATTATCGTCATCACCGGCACAAGCCGAGGCCTGGGACTGGCCATGGCCAGAAAGTTCGCCCGTCTCGGCCATGTCGTGATCGGTTGTGGTCGCTCCAAAATGGCCATCAATCATTTGCACGCTGAACTCGGGGATTCGCACCTGTTCAAGGTGGTCGATGTGACCAGCGACCGCAAGGTCGCCGACTGGGCTCTCGAGTGCATCGACAAGCATGGCCCCCCCGATCTCCTGATCAATAACGCCGCCTTGATCAACCCGATGTCACCGCTCTGGCAAGTCGCCTGGAAGGACTTCGATCAGATCATCGACGTCAACATCAAGGGCGTAGCCAACGTCATCCGGCACTTCGTTCCGGCGATGGTGGTGCGGAGATCCGGCGTGATCGTCAATTTCAGTTCTGGCTGGGGTCGGGAAACCGATGCCGGCGTCGCACCCTACTGCGCGACAAAATGGGCGATCGAAGGATTGACCCGCTCCCTGGCGCAAGACCTGCCCAAGGGCATGGCGGCGATCCCCCTGAACCCTGGGGTCATTGACACCGACATGCTGAGAAGCTGCTTTGGGGATGGGGCAGGGCAGTACCCCGGAGCCGAAGCCTGGGCCGAGAGCGCTGTACCGTTCTTGCTCGGGCTGAAGGCGTCCGACAACGGCAAGCCTCTGACGGTGCCTTGAGGATGATCTTCCGTTGGCTCATCCACTGAGCCTTGCGTCGCCGATACTGCCCATGTCTTGTTACGAGGAGCATGAACA
>CAZAWN010000215.1:0-4199 GCA_964488825.1 uncultured Methyloversatilis sp.
TCGGCACCATCTCGGCGGTAAGCAGCCTGGGCGCGGGCTTGCCGGGAATCAGCGCGGTGGTGATGATGATGTCGACTTCGCGCGCCTGCTTGGCGTACATCTCGCGCTGAGCCGCCTGGAAACCTTCCGACATGACCTTGGCGTAGCCACCGCCGCCGGAACCTTCTTCCTCGTAATCGACCTTGACGAATTCGCCGCCCATCGACTTCACCTGGTCGGCCACTTCGGCGCGCGTGTCGTTGGCGCGCACGATGGCGCCCAGGCCGGCCGCCGTGCCGATCGCCGCCAGGCCGGCGACGCCGGCGCCGGCGATGAACACCTTGGCCGGAGGCACCTTGCCGGCAGCAGTAATCTGGCCGGCAAAGAAACGGCCAAAGGCATTGGCCGCCTCAATCACCGCACGATAGCCGGCAACGCCGGCCTGCGAGGTCAGCGCGTCCATCTTCTGCGCCCGCGAAAGCTGGCGCGGCAGCGCGTCGATGGCCAGCACGGTAGCCTTCTTCTCCGCCAGTTGCTGCATCAGTTCGGGGTTTTGCGCCGGCCAGACGAAACCGATCAGCATGCCGCCCTCGCGCATCAGACCGACTTCCGCAACGCTCGGCACGCCTACCTTGAAAACGATGTCAGCGGCAGACCACAACGCCTTGGCGCTGTCGATCACCGTCGCGCCGACAGCCCGGTAGCTGTCGTCGTCGCAATTCGCTGCCGAGCCTGCGCCGGATTCGACGGCCACGGCAAACCCGAGCTTGATCAGCTTCTCGACAAGCTCCGGAACGGTGGCGACACGCCTCTCGCCGGCAAACGTTTCCTTCGGGACCCCTATGGTCAATGGCATGATGTCTCCTCTCCTTGTTATGTTCGGCTATACAGCAAACGTTATGTCCGGCACGGCCGGCTTGACGCGCACGATGACCAGCGAGCAATTGTCGCCGCGCCCGCCGGCCCGTTCACGCGCGCCGTTGATAAGTATTTCTGCCGCTTGACGCGGCGGATTATCGTTGAGAATCCTGCCCATTTCGGCATCGCCAAAATGCGCCCACAAGCCATCCGAACAGAGCAGAAAACAATCGCCCTCCACGAGCGAAACAGCCTGTCCGAAATTGATTTTGGGCGGATCGGTATCGCCCAGGCAGGAGACCAGTAAATTTTTCTGCGGATGTTGTTCAGCCTGCGCCTCGGTGAGATAACCAAGCTCAACCAGATGCATCACATGCGAATGGTCACGGGTGCGCGATACCAGCTCGCCATGGCGGAAATGATAAACGCGGGAATCGCCGCAATGCGCCCACGCAGCGTTCCCGCCATAGACCAGCAGCAAACAGGCCGTGCTATGCGGATCCTGCTCGGTCGTCTGGCGACACAAACGAATGCCGGCATGCGCATCGTTGATGCCTTCGGCCAGCAAAGCCTGCATCTCGCCCGCCGCCAGGCCATATCCCTGAAACACGTTTTTCGCGGAAAGCATCACTTGCTCGGCGGCCAGCGCCCCTCCGCTGTGCCCCCCCATGCCATCAGCCAACACCGCCAACAGCGCGGTCTTTTGCGCGGGATGCGGAAACAGCGCAACACGATCCTGTTGCTCGTCGCGGTCGCCGATATGCTGCGCCGTGCACGTTTCTATGATGAGGGGCATGCACCGATTATAGGATTAGAAACCAGCGCTCTGTTTTGATCGTAAGCAAGGGCCGCGAATGCTGCCAAGGCGCGGTTGTCGCCGAAGCGGCGGGCAAATTCCGGTCAGGAATAACCCGCAAGCGCGTCAACCCCGGTCGAGGAATCGGCCGGTGATCTGATCGAAAAAGTCGCTTTCATCGTCGGAACCCAATCCCAATTCGGAGAGCACACGCGGACCGAGCTTTTCCCACAAGGGATCTGCAACATGGTGCAGGCGGTGATAAAAGTGGCTGGCAATCTGAATGATCGCCACCAGCGACGCAGCCGCACCGATGGTGTGCTCTTCCGGCAGATCGTGGTGAAAGCGCACTGCGTGGCAGACAAAATCGGGCAAGCCCCAATGCCGGGCCATCAGGTAGCCCACCGAGCAATGATCAACGTGAAACTTTTCGTCTTCTTCGCTCAAGTTGGGCCAGCAGGTCGCATCTTCGAGATGCAAAGTCTCGCAATACTTCGGGAAGCGCATCATCAGGATGGGCACGCCGCATTCATGGAAGATCCCTGCCATGTAGGCCTGCTCGGGAAACACATTGCAGACCGTAACCCGATCTTCGGCCACCAGGGCGGCAATCTGCGCAATTTCATGGGCGCGCGTCCAGAACACTTCGAAGGCGCGCCGGGTTTTGTCGTTGGCCGACAGGGACAATGAAGCCGCCTGTACCAGGTTATAGACCTGCTTGATGCCTACGACCATCAAAATCTGTTCGAGGCTCTGCGCGTTGCGGGCCCGCGCAAATGCCGGAGACCGCGCCGCCTTGAACAACAAGGCAACGATTCCCGGATCTTGTCCGATCACACGCGCTACCGAGCGAATATCAAAACTGGCGCTGAGCAGCAAGCGCTGCAACTCGATCAGGACGCGCGGTTGCGGAGGAAGCTGTATGCCCTGGCGGGTCAGCTTTTCAAGCGTCTCTTGTGCATCGACGGACATCGCGCCTCCCTATGGCGTCAACAGATTATCCATCCATTCTATCCAGTGTTGGATCGGGATGTGGGTACCTGCCTGCAGATGGGCGATGCAACCGATATTGGCGCTGGCGATGCCAACCGGTTGGCCTGCTTGCAAGGCCTTCAGTTTCTGGTCACGCAGGCGGAGCGAAAGCTCGGGTTGCAGGATCGAGTAGGTACCCGCCGAACCACAGCACAGGTGGGCGTCGGCTACCGGCGTCAGGTCGAAACCGGCTGCCGCCAATAAGTCCTCGACCACGCCGCGGATTTTTTGGCCGTGTTGCAGGCTGCACGGGGCGTGGAAGGCCAGTTTGTGCCGTCCTGCCAGCGCCGAGTTTTCCAACAGCTTTTGCAGCGCTTCCTTTTCTGCCGCAACCACTTCGCCGATATCGCGCGCCAGTGCCCCGATACGCTGCGCCTTCTCCGCATAGACGGGATCGGCCTGCAACAGGTGGCCGTAATCCTTGACTTCCGTACCGCACCCGGAGGCGGTAACGACGATAGCCTCAACACCGGCCGCGACGTGCGGCCACCAGGCATCAATGTTGCGGCGCGCGTTCGCGCGCGCCCCCTCGGCGTCGCCCAGATGCAGCTTGACGGCGCCGCAGCAGCCGGCGCCGGCGGCTTCGAAGAGATCAATGCCAAGCCGCGCCAGGACGCGCTTGGCCGCACCGTTGATGTTCGGATACATGCTCGGCTGCGCGCAGCCGGCCAGCGCGAGCATGGTGCGACTGTGTCCGCCGGGAACTTCGGGCGGCAGCGCGCCGGCCGAAGTGAGGGGCGGCACCTTGGCCTTGAGCGCCGCCGGCAGCAGGGGCCGCACCATCTGACCCAGCCGCATCGCCGTACCAAACAGCGCCGGACGCGGCAGTCCCTCGCGCAGCGCACCGCGCAGCAGCGCATCCACGCCCCGGCGCGGCACACGCTCTTCGACGACTTCGCGGCCAATGTCGAGCAGGCGCGCGTACTGCACGCCCGAGGGGCAGGTGGTCTCGCAGGAGCGGCAAGTCAGGCAGCGGTCCAGATGCAGGCGGGTCTTCTCGGTCGGCGGGGTTCCTTCCAGCACTTGCTTGATCAGGTAGATGCGTCCGCGCGGCCCGTCGAGTTCGTCGCCAAGCAGTTGATAGGTCGGGCAGGTGGCGGTGCAGAAGCCGCAGTGCACGCAGCGGCGGAGAATTTCCTCGGCTTCGCGGCCGGCCGTGGTACCGCGAATGAAATCGGCGAGATGCGTTTCCATCAGAACTCCAAATACATGCGACCGGGATTAAGGAGGCCTGCGGGATCGAAGGCGGCCTTCAGGTTCCGGTGGAGCGCCATCAGCGGGGCAGGGAGCGGCGCGAAAGCGCCAACGCGTTGCTTGAGTTCGGCCGCCCCGCGATACAACATGGCGCTGCCGCCGACGCTCGCCGCCACCGTGCGGATCGCTTCAGGCGTTGCGTCGCTCTTCAGCCAGCGCAGCGCGCCACCCCATTCGATCAGCTGTTCGCCGGGCAGGTCGAGTGGCGGTGCGACCGACGGTACCGACAGGCGCCACAGGGTCTCCGCTGCGAAGAAGGGCAGGCGCTGGTCGCGCAGAT
>CAZAWN010000216.1:0-776 GCA_964488825.1 uncultured Methyloversatilis sp.
GCCCGACTTGAGACCGAACAGGTCAATCAGAGCCTGATTGCCGAGCGCGACCGGGCGGAACAGTTGGCCCGTCAGGCCGAAGCCGCCAACCGGACGAAAAGCGAGTTTCTCGCCAACATGAGTCACGAAATCCGTACTCCAATGAATGGCATTCTCGGCATGACCGACCTGGCGCTCGAAGCGGATTCGCCTGAGGAAAAGCAGGAGTATTTGCAGATCGTCAAGACATCGGGGGAGGCGCTGCTTGGCATCATCAACGACATTCTCGACTTCTCCAAGATCGAGGCTGGCAAACTGGTTGTCGAGCAACTTCCCATTGACCTGCCAAAAACAGTCAGGGATACAGTCAATACCCTCAGCCTGCGCGCCCAGCAAAAAGGGCTCAAGTTCAGCTGCAACATGGCGCCTGACGTGCCGCGCTTCGTCGTCAGCGATCCCACCCGCCTCCGTCAGGTCCTGCTCAACCTGCTGGGTAATGCTGTCAAATTCACAGATCAGGGCGAGGTTTCCGTATGTCTTGCCATCAATCAACGTATAAACAATCATGCAACTCTGCACTTCAGCGTACGCGACAGCGGCATCGGCATTCCGGCAGAAAAGATCGGGCAGATCTTCGAGGCATTCGCTCAGGCCGATGCATCGACAACCCGCAAATATGGTGGCACAGGCCTTGGTCTGAGCATTACCAGCCGACTCGTTGAACTGATGGGCGGTTGTATCGGCGTCGAAAGCAAACCGGGCCAGGGCAGCACTTTTCATTTCGGCATGACAGTGGA
>CAZAWN010000216.1:786-4185 GCA_964488825.1 uncultured Methyloversatilis sp.
TCCTCAAGGTCCTGTTGGTCGAAGACAATCCCGTCAACCAAAAACTCGCTCAGCTCCTGCTCGAAAAATGGGGGCACCAAGTAACACTTGCCGAAAATGGCCAGGAGGCGATCAAGTACATTCATACGGGTGCTTACTTCGATATCATTCTGATGGATATGCAAATGCCAGTGATGGGCGGCATGGAAGCCACCCAGAGCATCCGCGCCCGCGAAGCAGAACTGGGCGAGCCCCCACGGTACATTGTCGCCATGACCGCCAACGCGATGCAAGGCGACCGCGAAAGCTGCTTGCAGGCGGGCATGAATGACTATATCGCCAAGCCGATCAACAAAAATGAACTCGCCGCCAAGCTCAATGCCCGCAGCACCGCACCCCAAACCGAGATCGGACGTCTCGCTGCACTCCAGTACGCCGAACCTGCCGTCCCGCCAGCGCAGAGTTTCGATTACAGCGGTGCAGTCAAGTCGATGGATGCGGAAATTATCGAAATAATCTCCCCTGCCTTTCTGGAAAACTACACCGGCGAACTCGCCGCCTTGCGCAAAGCGATTAACAACAACGATACCGCCGAGGCGACACGTCGTGCCCATGGCCTGAAGGGTAACCTTGCCGCATTCGGCGCATTGCCAGCGCAGCGTTATGCTGCGGAAATCGAGGTGATAGCGAAGAACGGAAACCTGAGCTTTCCGGATGGGATGCTTGCCGGATTGTTCGAGGAGACCGAAAAGCTGGCACACGCTCTGCGCTATTCCTGATCGCGTTTCCCGCTCGACCAGCACATAAAACACTCAATATTCATCATCTAAGCGGAGGATGCTTGCAGCCGACACGCACCCCCTCCCCACATGGGTAGAAATGTAAGAACTCCAACCGCAACGTGCAGGAATCCGTCATGAAGAAAATCGTTCGAGTTGATGACCACGCAGATAGCCGCGACCTGATCGTGCCCGGCGCGAAACGGCACGTTTTCCAGGGATGACCGAACTACCCGAAAAGAGCAAAGTCGGCGCTGGCGGGACGGCACAGGAAGATGAGGACAGTGGACGACAGTTGATCAAACTGGCCACGGTGTCGGCTTGACGCCTGAACAAGAACAACGAGGACGCGTCTGCGATCACTTCTATCGCGCCGACGCTTCCGGGAAGATTCCCGGCACTGGACTTGGCGTGAGTATCATCAAGGAAATCATCGAGCTGCTTGGGGGTATTATCCAGATAGAGAGCGAATACGGAAAAGGAACCGAAGTCATCTTATGGCTGCCAGCAGCACCATCTGAGCGGGCGACCATCCTGAACTCGGCAGAGATAACCCCCTCGGCAAGGAGACCCGCGTGAGAACTCGCCCACATTACATTCCTTCTGTCGAAGTCGCAGCCGGCATGGTGCTGGGTACGCCGATGGTCGTCAGCCAGCACGGGGTTGTACGATTTTCCCTGCCCGAAGGCCACGTGCTGACTGAAGATAACCTGCACCAACTTCGTGCGCATCAGGCCGAGTATCTCTTTATTGCGGAACCGGATACGCGCAGCGATGAACAAGTTGCGGAAGACGCCGCCCTGGCGGCACGTCGTACCATGGAAATTTTCGCCGGCGCAGATCTGACCGACCCAAACATGGCAGCTTTGTTTGATCAGGTGCTGGCCTACCGGAGCGCATGATGAGCCGCCCCGTCATCGATCAGAACCTGGTCATTCAGAAAGCCGTCGAACTGCCCGGATTCCCCCGCATCGTCAGCGCGATTCTGGACACGATTGACGACCCCGACGCCAACTTCAACATTCTCACGCATCTGATCGAGCACGACCCGGTGATTGCCGCCCGGGTCTTGGCCGTCGCTAACGCCGCTGCCGAACGTACACGCCGTCCTTCCGCCATCCGTGACATCTATGCGGCGGCATCAATGATTGGCATCGGCCGCGTCCGCTCGGTCGCCTTGATCGGCAGCTGCGTCGATTTTTTCGACAAGATCGGAGCGCCCGACCAAGCCGCCACGTTCTGGCAACACAGTGTGGCGGTCGGTATTTGCGCCGAAGAAATCGCACTTCATATGGATCACCCGATTTCGGCGAGCGCCGCCCTGATTGCCGGTTTATTGCATGACATCGGCCAACTGTGGCTGTATCGATTCGACCGGCTGGGTTTTCGCAGCGCATGGCAGGGAGCACTGACGCATGGCAAAGGAATCGACATCACCGAACGCGAGCAATTTGGTGTAGACCATACCGTCGTCGGCGCCTGGCTGGCAGAACACTGGGGCCTTCCACCCTCTCTTGTCGCCGCCATCCGAGGCCACCATCACGGCGACAGCCTGCTCGACGAACCGTTAGTGGCGGTCACCCACGTCGCAGAAGTTCTCTCAAACGCCCTCGACTTGACCGGACGCAAGGAAAACCGGGTCACGCAGCTTTCCGCTACCGCCTGCAACCAACTTGGGCTGGCCTGGGATGAGCATTCGCGCCAATTGTTCGGTCGTATCGATGCGCGCAGCCGCCACGCCAACACCTTCTTCGCCTGAAAGTAGCCCGTCATCAACTTTATGATCTCACGACCTGCTAGCCTAACTTCGTATGCACCAGAAAGGAAGATCAAAAGTGAGCCAAGGTTATTTGATAGAATATGATCGCATTTATTTAATTTGATGAATTTGCCAAACCCACACATGTTCAAGCGAGATTTTTGCACTACCCGTGAAGCCGCCGAAATGCTTGGCGTCTCCTTGCGAACAGCTCAGCTATGGGTTGATAGCGGGATTCTCGAGGCTTGGAAGACCGAGGGGGGGCACCGACGCATCAACCTCAGTTCAGTAGAACGCTTGTTACGCGATGACGGTTCGAGTAAATCCGCAGTTAGCGGAACCTCTTTAGCCCCCCCCGTCGAACTCGGACTACTGAAAATTCTTGTTGTCGAAGACGACAATACTTTGCTCAAACTCTACCGTCTCCAGTTGAACGGATGGAATCTTCCCATCCAGGTGACGACCGCTGCCAACGGCTACGATGCACTGGTGTTGATCGGCCGTGAGCAGCCAGACCTGATGATTGCCGATCTCAATATGCCCGGTATGGATGGCTTCCAGATGGTGCGTGCCGTGAGCAGTTCTTCGTTTCGCGAGGGCATGGAAATTGTTGTCGTCACCGGCCTAGAGGAGTCTGAAATACTGGCTCGCGGCGGGCTGCCACGAGGCGTTCGCACCATGCAAAAGCCGATTCCCTTTCCGACCATCAAATCGCTGGTGGAAGGCATGATTGCGCGACGCCGCGAACTGCTGAGCAGTTAACATCCAGCAGCAGCTTCCCCAGATTTCATCGCAACCACTGCTCCCGATCACTGATTGCTTCGCCGCCATGAAGACGGATTGCGATCGCATCAGCGCGCAGATCAAGATCGATTACCGCGC
>CAZAWN010000217.1:0-4144 GCA_964488825.1 uncultured Methyloversatilis sp.
AGGATGCGGCCCATCATCTTGATGTAGGGTGGCCCGATCTTCTGTGAGCGCCAGCGCTGAATGCGTGAGACCGAGCAGAACCAGCGCTCGGCCAACAGTTCTTCCGAGATGATCACCATCACCGAGTGGAATTTGCAAATCTCCTGTGGGCGATCAAGTGGAGGAGGGGACGGTGGTTGGGCTGATTGATCATCAGCTTTCCTCCTTGGCCTCGCAGCTTGCGGGTGAGTCGTCGTCTGTGGGAGGTTAAGTTTTCGTTGCAGGCCGGCAATCAGGATGCGTAGCAGATCCTCGCCTTGTTCCTTCGTCGTCATCTTCCGGACATCGTCCTGTTTAAACGTTAGGGGTTCGTAGCCGTCATTCGGTTTGCGTTTGTTCTTGCTGGCGGGTGGTTTCATGATTCGCGAGTTGAAATTTGGAAGCCTACCAGCCTGTTACTGATACTTGCTGCATGTCATCCTTTCCGGCACAATCCGCACCAATATGTCACGGGCAACAGTTCCCGAAAACCATGCAGGAGTATGACGTGCAACACACGCGTGTCCACACCGACAGATCACACAAGCGGCAGCCCGTAGTGGCAATGTCCTTGTTGGCGTTGATGAGCGCTGATACGTCGCCCGACTGCATGCCGCGCGCCGGTTGGAACGTATACACAATCAAAAGCATCCGGGAGGGAAATGGATAACCCACCAGCCCGCCAGACCGAAAGGTCTCAGGCCACGAGGCCCGGATGCTCCGAATGGACTCCGGGCCTCGTGCTTTTCAAGGCACTGGCCGTGTATAGAAAGGATGAAATCATGGGAATGTTTGATTACCTGAAGTGCAAGTATCCGCTGCCCAGTGCCGGCGACAACGATCTGGAATATCAGACCAAGGACACACCGGCGCAGTTTCTTGACCACTACGAAATCCGCACAGACGGCTCCTTGTGGCACCTGGATTACTACATTGTGGACAGGAGCGATCCGAATGCCGAGGGTCTTGCTCGCTGGGCTGGCAGGCTAAGCCACGTCAACGAGCGCTGGGAACCCGTGCCGTTCACAGGTGAAATTCGCTTTTACCACTACATCAGCGAAGCCGGCCGCACAGAATTTTCGGCCTACTTCGTGAACGGCATGCTGAACTTCCTGACACCAATCGGAAAGGAGCCCATCCCCGTGAAGACGCGAGTGAAACTGCGTTCCGGCTGCGAAGCTGAAATAGAACCGGCCAAGGGTATCCATGGCATGCTGCTTATTTCCGGTGCGGGTGACGGATACTTCCTGCGCGTGCGTCACGGAGCGGAGTTCCGGGACTACCGACTGGCCCACTTCGACGTGGAAATCAGGATCGTCGACAACGATGCATTCTTCTATCGTGTGGGTGATGACATCTGGCTGGATCATGCGCCAGAGACGCTGGGACTAGACGTCGTGAATATTGAGGAGGGCAAATGAAACAGCGAATTCGCTACTGGAGTTGCTCTCGGTTTGCTGACTGGCTTCGTGGCACAGCGAAGCCACGAAGCGAAACCGCTGGGGGCTGGCATGATTGGAAGGAGGATGCGAAGGCCCGGAACCCGCTGCGCTTCTGGCTTGCAGAAGAGTTCCTCGATAACGTTCAGGACTTTGTCAATTGGCCCATGGACCGACTGCATGCGCTGACGTACTGGATCAACAACCGGTTCGTCGAGCAGACCCATGTGTGTCGCACCGGATTGAAGAAAGGAGATTGGCACGAGACGGGCGACCGCATGCTGTATGGCCTTTTCAACGAATTGGCCTGGTTTGTCAGCGAGCAGAAATCCTGGATGGAATACATCAGCCATCGTGACAAATACCGCCATCTTCCATTCTGGAAGACGACGTGGCCGTTTCGCCATTTCACGAATTTCAACTATCCCGAGTTGGGGTTGGCATACCTGGAGTGGGAGAAGGGTTTGGTATTCAACGAAAGTTGGTACGGCAATCCTGGTCGCCAGTTCTCCGAAGAGGAAAAAGCCAACTACCCGGACTACGGGCAGATAACGCCACAGGCCAAGACTGCCACCGAAATTGGCGAGCTTTACGACTGGTGGGTCAATGTCCGCCCGAAGCGTCCGGATCCCATGGATGTCGGAGGTTGGTCGGCCTACTGCGACCAGATGAGCGCCAGATATGGCGACGCCGTCCTTCACGAAGAGCGTACGGACGACGAGCGCGCCATGAGCAAGCAAGCCCTAGACAAGACCCACGCGATCGAGCAAGCCTATGAGTATGAAGATACCGTCATGATGAAACGCTTGATCGAAATTCGTGGATCGCTGTGGACCTGAGCGTAACGTTGCCACCCGTTGCTTGAAGCTTGTGTCGAGCAGCGGTACAAATCAAGCAGATGGTAAGTTGGTCAATCGTTTGTTCTGGATTCGCAAGATGCAGTGCGCCAGAATGATTGCGATTTGACGCAGCGGAGTTACAGGGTTGGTCGGTGCCTGCATGTCGGGTTCCTTTTGGGTTTGTGACCCCGCATAACTCACTTAGTCCTCGAACGAAGTCAAGGCTACAACGCAGAGGTACTCCGCCATAGATGTTCCTCTGCATCGGTTGATGTTGACTTCTACCGATATTATGCAACACTATGCCCTATATGCACACCACTAGCGACAGACTGATCGAACTTGTGAGGTCCCAGGGGCTGCTTCGTCCATGCGATCTCTCGGCGAAGGGAATCCCAAGGATTTCCCTGACGAGGGCTGTCCGTCGCGGACAACTGGAACGGGTGGGGCGAGGTCTTTACGGGCTGCCAGGCCGGCAGGTTTCTGAACACGGATCACTTGCCGAAGTCGCCCGTCGCGTGCCCAAGGGGGTCGTCTGCCTGCTCTCGGCACTGAGGTTTCATGGCCTGACGACTCAAGCACCGTTCGAGGTATGGCTGGCCATCGAAAACAAGGCGCTGGCCCCCAAACTGGACTATCCGAAGCTGCGGATTGTCCGGTTCTCCGGCGCGGCGCTGACAGAGGGCATCGAGGAGCACATCGTTGATGGAGTTGCAGTCCGCGTGACTGGCGTCGCCAAGACGGTCGCCGATTGCTTCAAATACCGAAACAAGATTGGCCTGGACGTGGTCCTGGAGGCTCTACGCGAAGCGTGGCACGCCAAACGGATGACGGGCGATAACCTCTGGCATTACGCCAAGGTCTGCCGTGTGGCCAACGTGATGCGCCCCTATCTGGATAGCCTCACATGAGCGGCCGAAATCTGGCGGTGTCCATTCGTGACCGGTTGTTGAACAAAGCCAGAGCAGAAAAGCTGGACTACAACCTGTTGCTGACTCGGTATGCCCTGGAACGCATGATCTACCGCCTGAGCATCTCGGCAGAGCGGGATCGGTTTCTGTTGAAGGGGGCCTTGCTTTTCGACTTGTGGTTCGATGTACCTCACCGGCCGACGCACGATGCTGATTTCCTGGGCTTCGGTTCAGCGGAGATTCCGCAGCTTGAGGCTGTATTCCGAGATATCTGTCACATCGAAGTCGACGATGGCATCGTGTTTGATCCGGACTCAGTCAAGGCGACTGAAATCCGGAAGGAGGCCAATTACGCAGGGATTCGAGTCACCCTGCTGGGAGTGCTCGACACGGCACGCTGCCCGGTACAAGCCGATATTGGCTTCGGGGACGCCGTTGTTCCGGGCCCGGATGAGGTCGATTACCCGGTCATCCTTGATGAGATGCCCGTTCCTCATCTGCGGGTGTATCCCAGATATACCGTTGTTGCGGAAAAGCTTGAGGCCCTGACGTCGCTCGGCATGCTCAACAGCCGGATGAAGGACTATTTCGATCTGTGGGTGCTGGCGAGGTATTCAGAGTTCGACCGGCAGATCCTGATCCGGGCCGTCGCTGCTACATTCGATCGCCGCCAGACCAAAATCCCTAATGGGGTGCCGATCGGACTGAGCGATGAGTTCGCCAACGATCTGCTGAAGGAGAAGCAGTGGAATGCGTTTCTTCGTAAGAACTCGATTGCGTCCAAGCCCCTGTCCGAGGTAGTCACGGATCTACGCGACTTCCTTATGCCGGTTCTGGCGTCGGCAGTTCAGAGATGATGCTGCTAATGGCTGGTGTGGATACAATCGAGTTTCCGAGGGCTAGACAGTTTGCGATGGCATACCTTTTGGCCCGCCAG
>CAZAWN010000218.1:0-4063 GCA_964488825.1 uncultured Methyloversatilis sp.
TCTTCAAGGAAGTTGATCGCGGTAATCACTCCACGGCCGGCACAACCGACGCCGGGTTCCGGACCGCCGGACTCCACGCACTTGACGCCGCCGTAGCCAACGTTCATCACATCCTCAAGTTCGAGATCTTCAACGGAACCTGCCTCGGCCGCGAGTTGCATGACGCTGGTTTGCGCCTTGCTGTGCAGGATCAGGCGGGTCGAGTCGGCCTTGGGGTCGCAGCCGACGATCATCACCTTCTTGCCCGACTCGGCCAGCGCCGAGACGAGGTTCTGGGTGGTGGTGGATTTCCCGATACCCCCCTTGCCGTAAATGGCGCATTGACGCAGTTTTGCCATGGTGTAATCTCCTTTGAGTGAAATTCGTTTGGGCGCTAGGTCAAACCAGATCAAATCGCGCTTCCCGACGAATGAATGGCAAGGAGCATGCCATCACCAAATTCAAAGCCCAACTGACTGTTTCTTCTGATATTTCACGTGCCTTCCAAGCTTTACGCGGCGGTGAGTTCTTGTAGCACTTCCGACAATTCGTTCAAAACACCCACCCTGCCACCCTGGGCGCGCCTGCCGATCAATCGCTGCAACCTGCCTGCGGTGATCCTCGGCAGCCTGACCTTCCAGCAACACCCTACCCCGCTCAAGCTCGATGGCGTCGAGGAACTTCACGCCGGGCTGTTCGCCATGCTCGACACCATCGAAGAACCCGCCGAACGGACGCGCGTCTTTCGCGCCGCTCTCGACGCACATTTCTGTCTGGATTGTCTGGAGGATGCCGGGCTCGAAAACGGGAAGCACCGTCGCGCCAAGGCGAACTGGCTGCGCGTGCTGCGCGGCTGGAGCTTCGACGCCGACAGCCGCGAAGCCGCCGTACTCAAGGGCTGGGTGGAATCACGCTTTGGCCTGATCCCGCGCCACCACGGCGAACCCTTGCGCGATTTCACCGGCCCCGCCTGGCAGCACTATGTGGAAATGCGCGCCGCCGGGCTGTCGGGCACCAATGCGATCGAGGCGCAGCTCGACCTGCTCTATGCCTACGGTCAATACGAATTCGCGCGCCGTCAGGCCGGCTCGCATCTGACGCTCTACCGTGGTATCAACCGCCTCGCCGACCACGAGATTTTGTCCGGCAATGGCAAACGCCAGGTGGTGCTGTTCAACAACCTCACCTCATTCACCGCCAACCGCGAACGCGCCGGCGAGTTCGGCGATGTCATTCTCGAAGTCACCCTGCCCGTTACCAAAATCTTCTTCTACTGCGGCCTGCTGCCTTATGTATTAAAGGGCGAGGACGAATACCTCGCCATCGGCGGTGCTTACGAAGTCATGCAGGACACGCTGTGAAAAGTCGGTGCGGGCGAGATGGTGGGAAATCGGCTATCAGCGGCCAAAGGACTCTTCGATAGTTACTTCACAGCAGCCTATCAGCAGACGGTCGGATTTCCGCAGCCATCGACAAGCCAATTTTGCTGGCTCAATAGCAGTCCTTGTGCCTACACAGCCGCCAGAAGGCTTTCGTATGGGATGTGCAATCCATTGTGCAGGCGTTTCACCATCTGCAAACTTAGCCGACGCTTGCGGTTCAGCACTTCAGAGACCCGACCACTTGAACCAATATAGAGTTCAAGGTCTTTGGGGGTGAGTCCTTGCTGTTCCATCCTGAACTTGATGGCCTCCACCGGATCTGCAGGACCCGTCGGGAAATGCTTGCGCTCATAAGCCTCGATGAGTGTTACGAGAATCTCCATCTCATCTGCCTCTGGTGTGCCTTCCTGCGCCTGGAACACCCCTTCCAAGTGCTTGAAAGCAGCACGCAAGTCATCGTCGCTGCGGATTGGCTTAATATTCATTGACACTCTCCACATTGATTTTGTCGTACTGCGCGTGGGTTCCGACAAACTTGACCCAAGCGATACCCGCTCGATATTGCATCTCCACCACTAATCTGTACTTGTTGCCAGAAATGTTGAACACCACACGGTTATTCCCACAGATACTTGCGCTGCTGTATTGATTTTTTATGTCCTGCGGAGTTCTCCAGTTTGCCTTGATCGCCTCGTCGTACCAGCTTTGCAACGCGCCCTGCGAATCTGCATACCCAGGCTGCTCCCAAAACTTCACCAACGAACTCTTGGCTACTACCCGCATCACCAACTCTCCCATTTCGGGAGAAGTTTAAGCCTGTTGGCCCAAACGTCAAGCATAAGATTTCCGAACTCTGATACCCCAAGCAGTCGCAAGTCTGCGACGGCTCCTGGCTGCCGACCGCCAGCAAATCCTACCCACCGTCCGCAGTCACTGCACTGCCGACGGTGATGGGAAAAACCTGAACGGCTCTTCAGGATCGAAGAACAGCGCCGACAAAAGTCGGCGCTGGCGGGACGGCAGGGCCTGTCGCAAAAACGACAACCCCGGCCCACCCCATGCAGCAGCGGGCCTTTCCGCCCGGGCGCAAGAATTGCATTGGGTCTTCAAAGCCTCCGGAGACTCCCATGCTCAGCCAAGAACTGCATTCATCCCTGCTTGCCGGCCTGAAAGACGGCAGCATCATTCCCTATCTCGGGCCTGGCGTCCTCGCCGACGTGCGCAACGCTGCAACCGGCGCGCCGATGCCCGCTACCAGCGACGAGTTGATCCTCGCCATGAACGGCGGCAAGCCGATGTCGCCCAAGCTGATGTACGAATTCCCGCGCGCGGCGATGAATATCGAACTCAAGCGCGGCCGCGCAGTGGTGACGAAGTTCCTTGATGCCACCTACGGCGCGACAACGTGGACGCGCGCTACGCTGCATGACTGGCTCAAGGCACTGCAGCCAGGCTACATAATCGACATCAATCGGGATACGCAACTGCTCGACTCCTATGCCGGCGTGCCGCACCTGCTGATTCTCGGTTGTGCGCGCATCGGTGGCACTGATTACCGTTTCAAGCTGTTCATGCATGACGGCAAGGATTACACGGCCATCCTGCCGGATCAGGCGCTGACCAACCTGCCCATCCTCTTCAAGCCGATGGGCGCACCGCGCCCGCAGTCCAGCTACATCGCTTCGGACGCCGATTACGTCGACTACATCACCGAACTGATGGGTGGTTTCGCCGTACCGCCTTTCGTCAAGCAGTTGCGGAAGGACAAGCGCTACCTGTTCATCGGCATGCGCTTCAACCGCGACAGCGAGCGTATGGTGATGTCCGACTTGATCTACAGTGCGGCAACCCCAGCAGGTTGGGCCTTCATCGAACAGCCGACCGACAAGGAGCGACGCTTTCTCAAGAAGATGAACATCGTGATCGTTGAGAGCAACCTGGCCTGGCTACTGGAAGGTTCAGCGCTCACGACCTGCTAGCTCAAGGAGCGTCCGCGCCTGCGTCCGGCAGGCCTCCGCCACCTTGGGGTCGAGTTGCTTCAGCCAGTGTTTCGGCAGGACGCTGCGCCCGTACAGGGCGCCGGCCAGCATGCCGGTGATGGCACCGGTAGTGTCGGCATCGCCGCCGCGATTGACGACATCGATCAGGCTCTCCTCGAAGCTGCCGTTGTCCAGCAAACCCTGCAGTACCGCCTGCATCGTCTCGACTACCCAGCCGCTCGGATTGTCGCGACGGCGCGGGCGAAAGATGAATTCGCCGTAGGCCGAGACGAAGGGCGCGATGCGCTGCAGGTAGAGATCACGCAGGCAGGCGCCACGTAGCGCATCTTGCACCATGAACACCAGGCAATCGCAGGCGGCGTCGGACGCCGGGTTGTGGTGCGTGACATGCGCCTGCGCGCGCACTGCCTTTTTTACTGCGCTCTCGTCCAGTCCGAAAGTGGCCAGCGCTACCGGCAACACGCGCATCGCCGCCCCGTTGCCAGCATCATGTTCCGAGAGCGGCGCGCATGGATTGCCGGTCTTGCGGAAACTGACGAGATTGCGTCGCACGGTGTTACCGATGTCGATCGGCTTGCTGCGCATCCAGTCGTCGAAGGCCCGGGCGCATGACATGGAACTCACCGCACCACGGTCATTGATGATGGCCGCGCCGAGCGCCAGCGACATCGTCGTGTCGTCGGTGACCTGACCAGGTTTGAG
>CAZAWN010000219.1:0-4056 GCA_964488825.1 uncultured Methyloversatilis sp.
TTCTGAAGGCCATCCGGACAAGGTGTCCGACCAGATTTCCGACGCGATTCTCGATGCCATCCTCAAGCAGGACCCGCGTTCGCGCGTCGCCGCCGAGACGCTGTGCAATACCGGCCTCGTCGTGCTGGCGGGCGAAATCACCACCAACGCGCATGTCGACTACATTCAGGTGGCGCGCGACACGATCAAGCGCATCGGTTACGACAACACCGAGTACGGCATTGATTACAAGGGCTGCGCCGTGCTGGTCGCCTACGACAAGCAGTCAAACGACATTGCTCAGGGCGTCGATCACGCCAGCGACGATCACCTGAATACCGGCGCCGGCGACCAGGGCCTGATGTTTGGTTATGCCTGCGACGAAACGCCAGCCTTCATGCCCGCGCCGATTTACTATGCGCATCGCCTGGTCGAGCGCCAGGCGCAGTTGCGCCGCGACGGTCGTCTTCCCTTCCTGCGTCCCGATGCCAAGAGCCAGGTGACGATGCGCTACGTCGATGGCAAGCCGCACAGCATCGACACTGTCGTGTTGTCGACCCAGCACAGCCCCGAGCAATCGGAAGGCCCGCGCATGAAGGCGAGCTTTGTCGAAGCAGTGATCGAGGAGATCATCAAGCCGGTCCTGCCCAAGGAGTGGCTGCAGAACACCCGTTATCTGGTCAACCCGACCGGCCGTTTCGTCGTCGGCGGCCCCCAGGGCGACTGCGGCCTGACCGGTCGCAAGATCATCGTCGATACCTATGGCGGCGCCTGCCCGCATGGCGGCGGCGCGTTTTCCGGCAAGGACCCGACCAAAGTCGACCGCTCGGCGGCGTACGCTGCACGCTATGTGGCGAAGAACATCGTCGCTGCCGGCATTGCACGCCAGTGCCAGATTCAGGTCGCCTACGCCATTGGCGTTGCCAAGCCGATGAACATCACGGTCTATACGGAAGGCACCGGAGTGATTCCCGATGACAAGATCGCCGCACTCGTCGAGAAGCACTTCGACCTGCGTCCCAAGGGCATTATCCAGATGCTCGACCTGCAACGCCCGATCTTTGAAAAGACCGCCGCCTACGGCCATTTCGGTCGCGACGAGCCGGAATTTTCCTGGGAAGCGCTCGACAAAGTTCAGTCCCTCAAGGCGGATGCGGGTCTGTAGCAGACCTGTCCACCAAGACAGGTAGGTTTTTGGTCAGCAACGGTGGCAGAATAGGCGCCGTTGCGCAAACCTCATGGAGCCCGCATGAATAATTATCCCGATTCCGATCCGCGCCGCGGTACCGGCGCCAAGCGTCCCGATCTCGACTGGAGTCAGGTTCGCGAGACGATTCTCATGCTGGAGCTTCTCACCGGGCAAATCATGGCGGCGATGCGCGACAGCGATAGTTCCGTTGATGTCCTTGCCGGAACATTCACCGGTATGGCCGGCTACGTTCACACTATCGTCGAAACAGCACGCCAACTGCCCAACACCCCTGAAATCGCCGGCCAGAAACAGGCACTCGGAAACGTTGCCGAGCAAGTCGAAACGATGGTCAATCAAGCCGTCATCGCCTTTCAGTTTTACGACAAGCTGGTGCAACGGCTCTCGCATGTGGTGAATGGTCTTGGCGAGGTCAGCGGGATCATTGCCGACCAGCGCAAGCTTTACAACCCGGTCGAATGGGCCGGCCTGCAGGATCGCATCCGCGCCAAGTTCTCCACTGCCGAGGAACGCGCTTTGTTCGAGTCCGTTATGAGCGGTACGCCGATCGAAAAAGCGCTGGAAATCTACATGGCCTCGCTGCACCACGCATCAAACGAAATCGAATTGTTTTGAGCGTGGTTTCCAGCACATTCGGGCCTGATGTGCTGGCCCGCATACTCGATGAAGCAGAAGTCGCCTGCTTGATGCGTTTTGCAGATGGTCCGGATTGGCATGTTTCTCCCGGCTTTCACACCTTGCTTGGGGCGACTCCCGGCTGGTCGTCCTTCACTGGTGAAGAGTTGCGTCAGCGCCTTCATACCGAAGATACCTTCGATTTTCTCGATGCGCTGGCCCGCCTTGACCGCGGCGAGAGATTCGCTCCCCTGTACGTCCGTTTCCGGCATACCAGTGGCGACTGGCGGAACTTACGCTGCAGCGCTTCGTGCCAGGATGGCGCCGACCTGCTGATCTTCGTCGATCTCACCAAGACGCAACAACTTGAAGCTGCCCTGCTGGACAGCCAAATGCGCTTACGCAGCCTCTATGACGCCACTCCAGTACCGATCCTGCTGTGGAGCCGCGAGGGGCGCATCACCGACTGGAATCAGATGGCCACCGCCCACTTCGGTCATGCACGCGAGACCGCCATTGGGCAAAAGCTTGTTCCGCTGCTGATCCATGCCGAAGACTACGAGCGCTTTTCCGCCGCCATCGGCGACGCGCTGCGCGACAACCAGCCCGGACGGATTATCTGCCGCACCCTCACCGCCTATGGCGATCAACTGCTGTGCGAATGGCACAGTGTGCCCTTGCGTAACACCAAGGGCAGTCTGATCGGCGTGCTCTCCCTGGCGCTCGATATCACCGCGCGCATGCGGGCGGAAGAAAATTTGCGCCAATCGCGCGACATGGCCGAGGAGCTGTCACAAGCAAAATCGGAATTCATGGCCACCATCAGCCACGAGCTGCGCACGCCGCTGAATGGCGTGCTCGGCATGGCGCAATTGTTGGGCGATATGCTGGATGGCAAGGAAGAGCAGGAGTTCGCACGCGTCATCGTCGATTCCGGCAACCACTTGCTCAGCATCGTCAATGCCATCGTCACCTATACCGAAATCGATACGGTTCGCCCCGAAGACAGCATCGAGACCGGCGTCTTGACCGAAATGCTGATGCTGACCGCCGAACCTTCCCAGGTCGCCGCGTTCCAGAAAGACTTGGCGTTTACTCTGGAGATCGATGCAGCTCTGGATAGGCCGCATGCCATTGATCGACGAGCGCTCGCCACCATCGTCACTAATCTGCTGAGCAATGCCGTGCGCTTTACCGAAGCCGGCAGTATCCACTTGGTCGCCGGCAAGGAAGTCGGCGCTGACGGGACGGCATCGCTCTGCCTCAAGATCGCCGACAGCGGCATCGGCATGTCCGCCGACTTCGTCACCCGACATCTCTACACGCCTTTTAAACAGGCCGAAAACGCCATTCTGCGGAAGCATGGCGGCGTCGGTCTGGGCCTGGCGCTGGTCAAGAAACTGGTTGACCGCGTGGGCGGCACGATTGAGGTCGCCAGCCAGGAAGCCGAGGGTAGCTGCTTCACTGTGCGCATGCCCTTGTTCCCTCCCGCGCCTGACATATAATTCGCCGCTTCGAGGAGCGCTGCAACGCGACGCAGATACTTAGCGTTACGCCAGGCTCGTTTTTCCAAACGGCGCTCACCTAACCTGTACCGGGATAGGTGAGCTTGCATGCTTTGCCGCGTTGCCGCCTCGCCTGACCGGTCATCGTTCAAGGAGCCTGAACTCATGACCACACCTCAAGACTACGTTGTTGCCGACCTTGCCCTGGCCGATTGGGGCCGCAAGGAAATCCGCATTGCCGAAACCGAAATGCCCGGTCTGATGGCGATCCGCGAGGAATACTCCAAGACCCAGCCGCTGAAGGGCGCGCGCATCACCGGCTCGCTGCACATGACGATCCAGACCGCCGTGCTGATCGAGACGCTTGTCGCGCTTGGCGCAGAGGTTCGTTGGGCCAGCTGCAACATCTTCTCGACGCAGGATCAGGCTGCCGCTGCTGTCGTCGTCGGTCCGCATGGCACCGTCGATGAGCCCCGCGGCATTCCGTGCTTCGCCTGGAAGGGCGAGACGCTCACCGAGTACTGGTGGTGCACCGACCGCGCCCTGACGTGGCCCGAGGCGGGTCCGAACATGATCCTCGACGACGGCGGCGACGCCACCATGCTCGTCCACAAGGGTCGCGAGTTCGAGCTCGCCGGCGCCGTGCCGAACCCGGCCGACGCCGAGTCCGAGGAGTTCCAGGTCTTCCTGACGCTGCTGCAGGAGTCCGTCGCCAACGAGCCGTCCAAGTGGACGACGATCAGCGAG
>CAZAWN010000220.1:0-4033 GCA_964488825.1 uncultured Methyloversatilis sp.
GAAAGCGTGTTTAGGTTAACGCCTAACGCGGGTTCGAATCCCGCCCTCTCCGCCAGATCATGCCGTCGGCGCATCGTGTCCCGAATCTCCGAAGGCCATTCTCTTGAGGCGAAACAGCTCATCACGCGCTGCGGCAGCCTGCTCGAACTCCAGGTTCTTCGCATGCTCCTGCATGGCCTTCTCGAGCCGCTTGATTTCCCGCGCCAGCACCTTCTCGCTCATCGCTTCGTATTTTGCCGCTTCCTGGGCGACTTTCAGTTCCCGTTGAAGATTGTCGGTGTCGTAGACACCGTCGATGATGTCCTTGATGCGTTTCTTAACCCCCACCGGCGTGATGCCGTGTTCGACGTTGTAGGCCAGCTGCTTGTTGCGCCGCCGCTCGGTCTCGGCCATTGCACGCTTCATCGATTCGGTGATGCGGTCGGCGTAGAGGATAGCCGTGCCGTTGAGGTGGCGCGCCGCGCGGCCGATGGTCTGGATCAGGGAGCGCTCCGAGCGCAGAAAGCCCTCCTTATCGGCATCGAGAATCGCCACCAGTGAAACTTCGGGAATGTCGAGCCCTTCCCGCAACAGGTTGATGCCAATCAGCACGTCGAACACGCCCAGCCGCAGATCGCGAATGATCTCGACACGCTCGACGGTATCGATATCTGAGTGCAGGTAGCGCACCTTGACACCGTTGTCGGCAAGAAACTCGGTAAGTTGCTCGGACAGCCGCTTGGTCAGCGTGGTGACGAGGACGCGCTCGCCTTCCGCGACGCGTTTCTTGATCTCGGAAAGCAGGTCATCGACCTGGGTCGTCGCCGGACGCACATCGATCAGCGGATCGACCAATCCGGTCGGACGCACCACCTGCTCGACCACTTGCCCCTGATGGGCTTGTTCGTAGTTCGCCGGCGTGGCGGAGACAAACACCGTCTGCGGCATCAGCCCCTCGAATTCCTCGAATTTGAGCGGTCGGTTGTCGAGCGCCGACGGCAGGCGAAAACCGTAATTGACAAGATTCTCCTTGCGCGAGCGGTCTCCCTTGTACATCGCACCGACCTGCGGAATCGTCACATGCGATTCGTCGATGAACATGATCGCGTCCTGCGGCAAATAGTCGTAGAGCGTCGGCGGCGGCTCGCCGGCCTGGCGGCCCGACAAATGCCGCGAGTAGGTCTCGATGCCCTTGCAGCAGCCGATCTGATCAAGCATTTCCAGATCGACGCGGGTGCGCCGCTCTATGCGATGCGCCTCAACCAATTTCTGTTCGGCATAGAAAAAGGCGGTGCGCTCACGCAACTCGGCCTTGATCTTCTCGATGGCTTTAAGCACCGTGCCGCGCGGCGTGACGTAATGGCTGGAGGGGAACACCGTGAAACGGGCAAGTTTCTGTTTCGTGTGCCCAGTGAGCGGATCGAACAAGGTCAGCGATTCGATTTCGTCGTCGAACAATCCGACGCGCAGCGCACTTTCGGCATTTTCCGCAGGGAAGATGTCGATCACGTCGCCGCGCACGCGGAAGACGCCGCGCTGGAAGTCCATCTCGTTGCGTTCGTACTGCATCTCGCTCAAGCGCCGGATGATCTCGCGCTGGCCGATCTTTTCGCCTTCGCGCAGGTGAAGGATCATGGCGTGGTAATCGACCGGATCGCCGATGCCGTAGATCGCCGAGACGGTGCAGACAATCACGACGTCGCGCCGCTCCAACAGCGACTTGGTGGCCGACAGACGCATCTGCTCGATATGCTCGTTGATCGCCGAATCCTTCTCGATGAACAGGTCACGTGCCGGAACATAGGCCTCTGGCTGGTAATAATCGTAATAGGAAACGAAATACTCGACCGCATTTTCGGGGAAGAACTCGCGGAACTCGGAGTAAAGCTGCGCCGCCAAAGTATTGTTGTGCGCCAACACCAGAGCGGGGCGACCAAGGCGTGCGATGACGTTGGCCATCGTGTAGGTTTTGCCGGAACCGGTCACTCCCAGCAAGGTCTGGAAGCTAAGGCCGTCTTCGACTCCTTCGGTCAGCAGGCGGATCGCCTCAGGCTGATCGCCAGCCGGCGAGAAGGGTTCGCGAAGCCGGAATGGGCTGCCTGGAAAGTCGATAAACTGCTCATTCATAAGACGTAAGAGCTGAAATTTAGAATGCGGCGCTGCGGCAATTCCGCACGATTGGGCTATTATGGCGCGAATTTCTTTTCACCCACTTCAGGAGCATCGCCACCATGAGCACTTCCCTCTTCGCCAACGTCGAAATGGCCCCCCGCGACCCGATTTTGGGTCTCACCGAAGCCTACAATGCTGAGAAGAATCCGGCTAAAGTCAATTTGGGTGTAGGCGTGTATTTCGGCGACGATGGCAAGATACCGCTGCTCGCCGCTGTCAAAGCCGCGGAAAAAGCCCGCATGGAAACCCAACCGCCGCGCGGCTATCAGCCTATCGAAGGCACCCCCGCCTACAACGGCGCGGTACAAGCTCTATTGTTCGGCAAGGAATCCGAGATTACCGGCGCCGGCCGCGCCGCCACTTTCCAGTGCCTTGGCGGCACGGGCGCTCTGCGCGTCGGCGCCGACTACCTGAAAGCCCTGCTGCCCGGCTCCACCGTATTCATTAGCGATCCGAGTTGGGAGAACCACCGCGCCCTTTTCGAAGCCGTCGGCTTCAAGGTCGACACCTACGGCTACTATGACCCGACCACGCGTGGCGTCAATTTCGCCGCCATGAAAGCCTCGCTGGCAACGATGCCGCCCAAGTCCATCGTGCTGCTGCACGCCTGCTGCCACAACCCGACCGGCGCTGACCTCACCGTTGACCAATGGAAAGAAGTTGTCGCCGCGATCAAGGAACGCGATCTGGTCGCCTATCTCGACATGGCCTATCAGGGCTTTGCCGACGGCATCGAGCAGGACGGCGAGACAGTCAATCTGTTCGCCGCATCCGGTTTGCAATTCCTGGTCGCCAGTTCATTCTCCAAGTCCTTCTCGCTTTATGGCGAACGCGTCGGCGCGCTGACCGTCGTGACCGCCAGCAAGGACGAAGCTGCCCGCGTCACCTCGCAAATCAAGCGACTGATCCGCACCAACTACTCCAACCCGCCCACTCACGGCGGCGCCATTGTCGCCGCCTGCCTTGCCAGCCCAGAACTGCGCCAGATGTGGGAAGACGAACTCGCCGGCATGCGCAATCGCATCCGCACGATGCGCGCCAGCTTCGTTGAAAAGCTCAAGGCCGAGGGAACTGCACAGGATTTCGGTTTCATCAACATCCAGCGCGGCATGTTCTCCTACACGGGTCTGACGGCTGACCAGGTCGAGAAAATGCGCGCCGACTATGGCATCTATGCCGTAGGCACCGGTCGCATCTGTGTCGCAGCACTGAACACTCGCAATATCGATTACGTCGCCAAAGCAGTTGCCGCCGTTCTGAAGGGCTAAATTGACCGTCGCGCGAGGTTTGTGCTCTAATGCGCGCCTCGCGCAAACGGGCGGTTAGCTCAGCGGTAGAGCACTGCCTTCACACGGCAGGGGTCACTGGTTCGATCCCAGTACCGCCCACCAAAAAACACTTAATAAACAATAAGTTACTGTTGTGCCGTTAAGCATAAAGTGGCCAAGTGGCCACATTATGCTTTATTTCACGTTTGGTCACATTTTGGTTTACTGGGTCGACTGAAGTAGGATTATCGGTTTTGCTGTAAAAGGGAGGTGCTGACGCACTTTAACCCTGCCTGGAACAGGCAATACAAAACGGGACTCAAGGTCCCGTTTTTTCGTTCTAGTGTAGTGAGTTACTTAACAGCTACTCATTGGCGGCAACGACCTCCGCTATCAGGCCATAAACATTTCTGGCCGACCTGACATCTGACGTCAGATGTGGCAGCACATCTCGCGCACTCATGCCCTCGTAGCCCTCGGCCCTGCGATTAAGCATCACGTTCGGCAAGGGCGACGGCACAGCTCGCCTGGAGCGCGTGGTGCATATCGGCAGCGAACTGACCGTGGTGCTCGATGGCCCCGCCTCCTCAATCCGCGATCACGACACTGCCGTC
>CAZAWN010000221.1:0-4002 GCA_964488825.1 uncultured Methyloversatilis sp.
CGCGAAAGTAGGTCAGCACCAGACTACCCCACCAAACAAACAGCCCGCCTAGATTGCTCTTAGCGGGCTGTTTCGCTTGGAAAGTTGTGTTTGATGATGTCACTTCTTTCTTCTTTGTCAGCCGCATAGCATGACTCCCTCCGCTGCTTTCCTTCTTGGTGTCCGCGCACTGTTACCGATGTTGCTTGGCGTTGCGCCGTTTGGCGTGATCTACGGTGTGGTTGCGCTGCAAGCTGGGATTCCACCGCTGGTGGCCTTTGCTATGTCTTCTTTGGTGTTTGCAGGGTCGGCGCAGTTTCTCCTGGCACAACTGGTCGGGGCTGGTGCGCCAGCTTTGCTGATGGTTGGTGCGGTTGGACTGATCAATCTGCGTCATGCGCTCTACAGCGCTTCGGTTGCTCCGGTTCTAGCCCACCTGCCGCGCCGCTGGAAACTTCTGCTGGCCTACCTGCTCACCGACGAAGCCTATGCAGCAGCGATTCCGCATCTGCTGACCTCACCTCGCTCGCCGCAGGCGCACTGGATTCTTTTCGGTGCGGGTTTCGCGTTGTGGTTCGGCTGGCAATTATCGACACTTGTCGGTGTGCTGCTCGGTGCCCAACTGCCCGTTGATCTGGGTCTCGATTTCGCCCTGCCGCTCACTTTTATCGCTATTGTCGTCCCGATGATCGACAACCGTGCCAAGCTCGCCGCCGCAGTCGTTGCCGGCGCAGTGGCCGTCGTGCTGGTTGTCCTGCCCTACAAAACCGGTCTATTCGCCGCCGCGCTGGCCGGGTTGGTCGCCGGGGCGTTTCTGCATGGGAGGAAATCGCCGTGAGCCAGACTGCCCTGTTGCTGCTCTGGATCGCATGCGGACTGCTTACCTTCGCGATCCGCTACTCCTTCATTGCCCTTGAAGGCCACTACCGGCCGCCATCCTGGTTTACTCGGTGGCTGCCCTTCGTCCCGATTGCCGCGCTGACGGCGATTACCGCGCCCGAACTCGTGCTGGTCGCTGGTCAATTCGATATCGGCTTCCAGAACCCGCGATTTTGGGCCGGTGTTGTCGCCATCGCCGTCGCTGCGCGCTGGAAGAACACCCTCCTTACCATCGCCGGCGGCTTTGCAGCGTTCTGGTTATTTACTCTGGTGATGTAAAACTCGGCGCTGGCTGGACGGCACCGATGGTGTCATCCGACGGACAGCGCAGCCAGATCGGCGGCAAACGCCTCGACAGTACCTGGTTGTGTGTCCCATGCGCACATGAAACGACTACCGCCCGCACCAATGAAGTGATAGAAGCGCCACCCTTTGGCGCGCAGCGCCTCGGAAAGCGCCAGAGGCAGTTCGACGAACACTGCGTTAGCCTGAACGGGGAAGAGTACCTTGACACTGGGCAATACCCGAACCCGCTCATGCAGCAGTCCCGCCATGGCGTTGGCGTGTGCGGCATTGTGCAGCCAGACATCGTTTTCCAATAGCCCCAGCCAGGGCGCGGAGATGAAGCGCATCTTTGAACCGAGTTGGCCAGCCTGTTTGACGCGATAAGCGAAGTCCTCCGCCAGCGCCTTGTCGAAAAACACCACGCACTCCCCGACCGGTAGGCCGTTCTTCGTGCCGCCGAAGCAAAGTACATCGATGCCGGAGCGCCAGGTGATCTCGGCGGGCGACACGCCTAGTGTCGCCACGGCGTTGGCAAAGCGAGCGCCGTCCATGTGCATCTTCAGGCCATGGAGTTTGGCGACCGTGGCAATCGCACGGATTTCCTCGACGTCATACACCGTACCGAGTTCGGTCGCCTGCGTCAGCGACACCACCTTGGGCTTCGGATAGTGAATGTCGCTGCGACGCGTCACCAATTGGTGTATGGCTTCCGGAGTCAACTTGCCGTTAGGTCCGCGCGCAGTGAGCAGCTTCGAACCGTTCGAGAAGAATTCGGGGCCGCCGCATTCGTCTGTTTCGATATGCGCAAACTCGTGACAGATCACCGAGTGGTAGCTTTGGCACAGAGACGCCAGCGCCAGCGAATTGGCCGCGGTACCGTTGAAGACGAAAAAAACCTCGCAATCGGTTTCGAACAGGTTGCGGATCGCATCGCAGACGCGCTGCGTCCAGCGGTCGTCGCCATACGCCAGCTCATGACCGCTGTCGTTCGCCTGCAGAAAATACTGCAAGGCGGCGGGACAGGTTCCCGCATAGTTGTCGCTGGCAAACTGCTGGATCATCGCTTTGGTCCGGTCGCTGTTCAGTCGTCCCGCAAGGCCCGGCGCAAGATCTTGCCGACGTTAGTCTTGGGGAGATTGTCGCGAAACTCGACATGCTTGGGAATCTTGTAGCCCGTCAGTTGCCCTCGGCAATGCTCTATCAGGGCGTGCTCGGTCAAGCTGGCGTCGCGCCTCACGACGAAGAGTTTGACGGCTTCTCCGCAATGGGCATCAGGGACACCAATTACGGCCGCTTCGAGCACGCAGGGATGCTGCGCCACAACCTCCTCGACCTCGTTCGGATAAACGTTGAAGCCGGACACCAGAATCATGTCCTTCTTTCGATCGACGAGGAAAACGTAGCCGTTCTGATCGATGTAGCCGACATCACCGGTACGGAGAAAGCCATCGGGCGTAAACACATTCGCCGTTTCCTCCGGACGTTGCCAATAACCCAGCGTGACCTGTGGACCGCGTACGCAGATTTCGCCAATCTGCATCAGGCTGACCTCCTTGCCATTGTCGTCGCGAATCGAGATTTCGGTTGAGGAAATCGGCAAGCCGATAGCGCCGTTGAAGGCCTTCATGTCGAGCGGATTGATCGTCACCGCCGGCGAGGTTTCGGTCAGGCCATAAGCCTGCAGCATTGGCACCCCGGTGACCTGTAGCCAGCGCTCGGCGACAGGGGCCTGAACCGCCATTCCGCCGCCCAGCGTCACTCGTAGCGGTGAAAAATCGATCTTGGCGAAATCCGGATGGTTGAGCAACGCATTGAACAGCGTATTGACTCCCGTGATCACCGTAATCGGGTACTTGCGCCATTCCTTGACGAAGTTCGGAATATCGCGCGGGTTGGCGATCAGCAGATTACGGGCGCCGATGCGCAGGAAGGTCAGCGTCACGGTAAGGGCAAAGATGTGATAAAGGGGCAGCGGGGTAACGATCAGTTCGCGCCCTTCCTGCAAAGCCGATTCAATCCAGGCATGCGCTTGGGTCACGTTGGCGCCGATGTTGGCGTGCGTCAAAACCGCGCCCTTGGAAACGCCGGTCGTCCCCCCGGTGTATTGCAGGAAAGCGATATCGTCCTTCACTACCGCAGCCGGGGTAAATCCATGGCTCTGACCGATCACCAGCGCCTGAAAGAGATTGATCGCCCCCGGAATATGCCAGGCTGGCACCAGTTTCTTGATCTTGCGCACGACAAAATTAACCAGCGCTCCTTTCAGCAGGCCGAGCATCTCGCCCATCGGCGTTACCACAACATGCTTGAGCGAGGTGCGGGATATCACCTGCTCCAGGGTATGCGCAAAGTTTTCGACAATGACGATGGCCGTGGCGCCGGAGTCCTGCAACTGGTATTCAAGCTCACGTGGTGTGTAGAGCGGGTTGCAATTCACCACCACGCAACCGGCGCGCAGCGTACCGAGCAAGGCCACCGGGTACTGCAGCAAGTTAGGCATCATCAGTGCGACGCGGTCGCCTTTTTGCAAGCCCAGCGATTGCAGCCAGGCGGCAAACTCGCAGCTGCGTTGATCGAGTTGCCGGTAGGTCAGCGTCGCCCCCATGCTGACGAAAGCATCAGTGTCGGCATACTTGGCGCATGCCTCTTCGAACATGGCCACCAGCGATGGCAGCTTGTCGATGGAAATCTCGGCAGGTACGCCCTGCGGATAGCTATTCAGCCAGATCTTGTCCATGAGTCCCTCCTCCTCAGGTCAAACCGGGGGCATCGAAATAATCCCCGGTCGGGCCGGGGATCGGTTGTTTCGAAATGCACTTATCAGAAGTTGTGGTTGTACTGGACGGACAGAATATCCAC
>CAZAWN010000222.1:0-3974 GCA_964488825.1 uncultured Methyloversatilis sp.
GAACAGTTATTGGCGGACTTCTGGGCCGCCGTCGACGATTGGAGAAAGTGACATGGCGAAGACAGTAACCATCGGCGTTGCCTCGCGCGAAGAAATCAACGCCCGCTTCATGCGCGCCATGACCACCGGCAAACGCGCGGAGCCCTTCATTGGTTTTGCCGACGAACGCGCACTTTGGAGCACGCTGACGCCGCTGCGGTGGGACATCCTAAAGGTCATGACGGGTGTTGGGTCTCTCGCGCTGCGGGAAATTGCTCGGCGCGTGGGGCGCGATGTGCGCGGAGTGCACACGGACGTGCATGCGCTGCTGGCCGTTGGCCTGGTCGAACGAGACGAACAGGGGTTCTGCTTTCCCTACGATGCGGTGCATGTGGATTTCATGCTGAAGGCAGCGTGACGCATCGCCGGACTTTTGCCTGACGCGCGAGAAACTCGGCGCTGGCGCGACGGCACGTCGTCACTGTGTGACCGCAGTTTTACGCACGGCCCGCCAGCACCGACGATTGACGCTACTTGAAGGGCAAGCTGTGCTGCGCCAAGGGCAGCGGCAAAAATTCCGGGTCTTTATGCACCAGCGTCGCGCCTTTCAGTTCGGCGGCCGCGGCGATCCAGGCATCCGACAGCGAAAGTTGCTGCGTGGCGATCAGCCAGCAGACGGGCAGTTGCGCCGCCCTGGCAAGGCGGCGACCGGATCGGCGCGGACCGGGTTGACGCGCAAGCTATCGCCTTCGATGACCCATTCCAGCCGGTCGGCGGGGGTCAATCCGAAGTGCTTGCGGATCGTTGCGGGCACGACGGTCTGTCCGCGTTCAGTCAAGGTGCTGCGCGTGGTATGGCTCCGTTGAATTACGTATCTGCACTGCTTCATCGAGCACCGCTTGACGGAAACGCTCGGGCAGGGCCAGCGGCGTAAGAATGTCGGTAGCGATGCCGGTGACGGTTTCTATGTCGCGCTTGATGCGTGCGAGCCCCATCAAGGTTGTCCTGCCGGGGATAGGGTCAACCAGCAGATCGATATCGCTTTCTTCGGTATCGGTTCCTTTTGCCGAGGAGCCGAAAATGCGAGGATTGCATGCGCCATGGGCGGCAACGACACGCTGGATATCGGCACGATAACGTTGAACGGCAATCGATGGCTTCATTGTGGCGAATACGAAAGCACTTATGGTGTGCCGCGCTCAAGCCACCCGTATCCGCGCCAGCCTGACGAACATAATCGCGGCGACGGGCAGCAGCAGGGCGAGTCCGATCTGGAAAGCGAGCAGTTCTGGCATGGCGGCGTAGTCGGCGGGTTTGACGACGGCGTGGGTGGCGGGGTCGAGCACCTGACGCTCGATCACCCAGTATTGGTTCAGATACTTCGTGCCGAGCGAGGCGGCGGAGAGCGCGAGATTGGTGAAGGAGGCCATCACCGCGAAGAAAGTCGCTTTGAGATGGGCTGGGGCCGAGTTGGCGATCCAGGCCAGCATGGGGATCATGGCGACCTGGCCGAGTGGCGATTCGAGCGCGGTATCGACCAGCACGATAAACCGTGCATCAACCATGCCGCCGGTTGCGGCGGCGGTCCATTCGTGCAGGCCATGCACCATGCCGAGGATGGGCAGGGCGAGCAGGAAGCCGATCAGGGTGAGGAAGCCGACTACATAGGTAATGGAGCGCTCCGACATGAAGCGGCGGAACAGGAACATGCCGAGCAGGGCGAGCGAACTGCCGATCAGCGAGAGGACCGACATGAAATGCTGGTCGAACTTGAGTTCGTCGATCATCCACCAGGTCATGCCTGGCCCCGGGCTCGGCACGGCGCGAAAGGCGAAAATGACGATGGCGGTGCCGAGCAGGGTGGCGCGCGCCGCCGGGTCGAGCACGCGCGTCAGGCGCGCCATGAGGAAGACGACGATGGCCAGCGAACCGGCAAAAACGACTTCCTGGGCGTAGTCGAGTTTGCTCAGACCGACGCTGACGGTAAAAATGACGAAGACCAGGCTACCGCCGAGAATCCACCAGTTGGGCTCGGTTTTCTCGACATGCTCGGCGAGCAGGCGCTCGGCCTCGCTGTGCGCCATGCCCTGTGCCATCAGTCGTTGGCGGTCGCGCCGTTTGAGCAGGGCGGCGAACAGCACGCCCAGGACGGAAATGAAGGGAATCGCCAGCGCTATCAGATAGACGTCGCGGTACAAGGCGGCCAGTTCGGCCTGCGGGCGGCCCTGCATGCCGGAAAAAACATACAGGTTGATGAGGGCGACGAAGATGCCGCCGCCGATGATGGCGACGCGACCCAGCGTCTGCATGGTGGTGTGCATCAGCTTGAGCCGTTCGGGATCGATGGGGCGGCCCTGGTCATCCACGCGCGGCACGGCTTCCACGGTCATGGCGTCGGCGACGACGTCCTGAATCACATAGCCCAGCGGCGCGAGCAAGGCGGCGATGACGTACCAGGTCTCGGCCGGTAGCCAGGCGGTCATCGCCTCGCGGTGGCCGATCAGGCCGACCATGATCGACAGGCTGGCAGCGATCAGGCTGGCGCCGAGCCAGACCAGCGCGCCCTTCCAGCGCCAGATCAGGTCGACCAGATGGCCGATGGGCATCTTCAGCGCCCAGGGAATGCCCGCCCAGAAACCCAGCGCGGCGAGGAAGGCGGCGGACAGGCCCAAGTATTCCTTGACGAAGAACGCACCGACGATGCTGGTCAGCCCGGAAACACCGTAAGCCAGATAGACCATCAGCGGCGGCAGATAGGAAAGGCGCATCTCCCGGCCCAGTTCCAGGATGTTGCGGTCGAACCAATGATGGAAGGCAGTTAGCATGGCGCGGGTCGTAGCGAAAAAACGGCAATCTATCCGATATTTCCATGTTCAGTCGCAGCGTGCGCGCGCAATAATGCCGTCATTGCGTTGAGAGCGACATCGTTGCTATGGGGTATGAAGAATTGATTGAACAGAATGCGGTGGCATCGGCAAAAGTCGGCTCCGGCATGACGGCACAAGATCGCCCGGGCAGGACGCGCATCTGCCTGGTGCGCCATGGCGAAACCGAATGGAACGCCGGCAAGCGCATCCAGGGCCAGATCGACATTCCGCTCTCGACGCTCGGCCACGCCCAGGCACGAGCGACCGCGCAGGTGCTCCGCGACGAAGGTTTGGCCGCGCTCTACAGCAGCGATCTGCTGCGCGCGCGGCAGACCGCCGAGGCGGTCGCCCATGTGGCGCGGCTGCCCGTGCACATTGATCCGGGTATGCGGGAACGCCATTACGGTCTGTTCCAGGGCTTGAGCTACGGTGAATGCGAGGCGCGCTACCCTGCCGAATACGCGCGCCACAAGGCGCGCGATGTGCGCTTCGTGCCGGCCGGGGGCGAGAGCCTGCTCGATTTCGCCGGGCGGCTGGCCGAAGCCTTCGATGCCATCGTGCGCCGCCATGCGGGCGAGTCAGTGGCGATCTTCACTCACGGTGGCGTGCTCGATATCGTGCATCGGCAAGCCAGCGGCAAACCACTGACGACTTCGCGCGACTTCGCCATCCCGAATTGCGGCCTCAACTGGGTCGAGGTCGAGGCGGGTTGCTGGAACCTGCTTTCCTGGGCGGAACGCGACCATCTGGACAGACCGCTGGACGAACTGCAACACGGCTAGAATGCCGGCTTTCCGACTTCCCGACGGGACCCGCCCATGTTCAGCAAGCAAGACACCCTCGCCCAGACCGACCCCGAACTCTTCGCCGCCATTGCCAAGGAGAACCAGCGGCAGGAAGACCACATCGAACTGATTGCCTCGGAAAACTACGTTTCCTGGCCGGTGATGGAAGCGCAAGGCTCCCAGCTCACCAACAAGTACGCCGAAGGTTATCCCGGCAAACGCTACTATGGCGGTTGCGAGCATGTCGACGTGGTCGAGCAACTTGCCATCGAGCGCGCCAAGGCGCTGTTCGGCGCCGACGCCGCCAACGTCCAGCCCAACTCAGGCTCGCAGGCCAACCAGG
>CAZAWN010000223.1:0-3944 GCA_964488825.1 uncultured Methyloversatilis sp.
CGCGCGTGATGAGCGTCGTCATCTGCTTGGGCGTGAGGGTCTGCGCCGCGTCGATGATGAGGAACTTGTTCAGGAAAGTGCGGCCACGCAGGAAGTTCAGCGATTTCACCTTGATGCGGCTGCGGATCAGGTCCATCGTGGCGGCGCGCCCCCAGTCGCCGCTGTAGTTCCCCGACTTTTCTCCTTCGTCGGCCGGCTTGTTGAGCACGTCGAGGTTGTCTTCCAGCGCGCCCATCCAGGGCGTCATCTTCTCTTCTTCGGTACCGGGCAGGAAGCCGATATCTTCGCCCACCGGGACGGTAACGCGCGTGATGATGATTTCGGAAAAACGCTTCTGCTCCAGCGTCTGCGTGAGTGCGGCAGCCAGCGTAAGGAGTGTTTTTCCGGTGCCGGCCTGGCCGAGCAGGGTAACGAAGTCGATGTCCTGATTCATCAGCAAATTGAGGGCGAAATTCTGCTCGCGGTTGCGGGCGGTGATGCCCCAGACGGCATTCTTGGCATGGGAATAATCGGTCAGCGTTTCGAATTCTGCCGTCTTGCCAGCGCCGACTTTCACCCAGGCCTGGAGCGGCTGCGGCCCCTCCTGCCAGACGAACTCATTCACCAGCAGATCAGGACACAGCGGCCCGCTAACACGGTAATACGTGCGGCCGTCCTTCTTCCACGATTCCAGACCCTTGGCATGGGTGTCCCAGAAGTCGGCCGGCAGTTCGAGACTGCCGCTGTAGAGGAGATCGGTGTCCTCCAGCACCTTGTCGTTGAAATAGTCCTGCGCGTCGAGGCCCAGTGCGCGGGCCTTGATGCGCATGTTGATGTCCTTGGTGACAAGAATGACCGGCCGCTTGGGATGCAGTTCGCGCAGATGCAGGGCCACGGCGATGATCTGGTTGTCGGCGCGGGAAGTCGGCAGGGAGGGCGGCAGGGCGTTGGGGATCGCCTCGGTTTGCAGAAACAGGCGACCGCTGGCCAGTTCGCGGGATGGTTCGATCAGTGAAATGCCGTCCTGAATCCTGGCCTCACTGCCCCCAACGATCTCGTCGAGCATGCGGCTGGTCTGACGCGCGTTGCGCGCCACCTCCGACATGCCTTTCTTGTTGGCATCGAGCTCTTCGAGTGTCATCATCGGCACGTAAATGTCGTGCTCCTCGAAACGGAACAGACTCAGCGGATCGTGCATCAGCACGTTGGTGTCGAGGATGAAGAGTTTGGTAGTCCGGGCGGACTTTGCAGGGCGTTTGGTTTTCATGGGATTCCGACAGGCTGGATTAAAGGGAGCGCAGCGCAGCGAGAACTTCGGCTGCATGGCCATCGACCTTCACACCGCGCCACTCGCGGGCCACCCGCCCGGCGCGATCGATCAGGAAAGTACTGCGTTCGATGCCGCGCACCTGTTTCCCATACATGTTTTTCATTTTGATGACATTAAAGAGACGGCAGACCTCTTCTTCGCTGTCAGAGAGCAGTTCGAAAGGCAGTTCCAGCTTGGCCTTGAAATTCTCGTGCGACTTCAGGCTGTCGCGCGAAACACCCCAGACGCTCCCGCCGGCGGCGAGGAATTCGCCATGAAGGTCGCGAAACTGGCCCGCTTCGGTGGTGCAACCGGGCGTGCTGTCCTTGGGGTAAAAGTAGATCACGACCGCCTGACCGTGCAGTTCGGATAAGCGAAAACAAACTCCGCTGGTCGCGGGCAGGTTGAAATCAGGAACTTCAAGTCCGAGGACGGACGGGGTGGCATCGCTCATGAGGAGGCTCCTTCGACTGTTTCAAGAATCAGCGCCGCCAAGACCAGACGTCCTTCGGCGACCAGGATGTTGTAAGTGCGGCAAGCAGCGGCGGTGTCCATGATCTCGAAGCCGCGTCCGGCTTCGATCAGCGGACGCAACAGGGCCGGCGCAGGAAAACGCTGGCGCAGGCCGGTGCCGATCAACAGCACATCATAGGGATGCCGGGGCAGTTCAAGCAGATGATCTGACTGCAGGCTGGCATAGGCCTCCGGCCCCCACTGCTCATCGATAAAAGCGGGTTGCAGCAAAAAACTGCGCGTCAGAGGGCGGCCATTCACGGCAATCCGGCCAATCTCGTAGGCCGTCACGACATTCAGGGCGCCATGCGTATCGGGATGGAGCTTCAAGGCAGGCCTGCGAGAGTGATTAATCGGTGAGCTGCTTGCTGCAGCGGGGCTTTGGCGGCACTCGCTTGCGCAGATACGGTTGCGGCGGGCCGGGGCATTCGGTAGGATTGTACCCTTTCGCTTTCTCGCGCTTTTCGACCATTTATCATGCAACCGATCCTCAAATCCGCCAAGCTTGCCAACGTATGCTACGACATTCGCGGGCCGGTGATGCAGCGCGCCAAGCAAATGGAAGAAGACGGCCACCGCATCATCAAGCTGAACATCGGCAACCTGGCCCCCTTCGGTTTCGATCCGCCCGACGAGATCGTGCATGACATGATCGTCAACCTGCCCGCCGCCGCCGGCTATTGCGATTCCAAGGGCCTCTTCTCCGCACGCAAGGCGGTGATGCATTACACGCAGCAGAAGGGCATCAAGGATGTCCAACTCGAAGATATTTACATCGGCAACGGCGCATCCGAGTTGATCGTGATGGCGATGAACGCCTTGCTGAATGCCGGTGATGAAGTACTCGTCCCCGCCCCCGACTATCCGCTGTGGACCGCCGCCGTCAGTCTGTCTGGCGGCACACCGCGCCATTACCTTTGCGACGAGGGCGCGGGTTGGACGCCTGATCTGGCCGACATCCGCGCCAAGATCACTCCGCAGACGCGCGCCATCGTCATCATCAACCCGAACAACCCGACCGGCGCGCTCTACCCCGACGACCTGCTCAAGGAAATCGTCGAGATCGCGCGACAGAACGACCTGATCATCTACGCCGACGAGATCTACGACAAGGTGCTCTACGAGGGCGCGAAGCACACCTCGATCGCTTCGCTGGCCGACGACTTGCTGTTCGTCACCTTCAACGGTCTGTCGAAAAACTACCGCTCCTGTGGTTTCCGCGCCGGTTGGATGATCGTTTCCGGCGAGAAGCGACACGCCAGGGATTACATCGAAGGTCTGACCATGCTGGCCTCGATGCGCCTGTGCGCCAACGTTACGGCGCAAAACGGCATCCAGACCGCCTTGGGCGGCTACCAGAGCATCAACGATCTGGTCTGCGACGGCGGGCGTCTGCGCCGGCAGCGCGATCTGGCTTGGGAAATGATCACCGCAATCCCCGGCGTGAGCTGCCACAAGCCGCAGGCGGCGCTCTACCTGTTTCCGCGTCTCGATCCGAAGATCTATCCGATATCCAACGATCAGGAATTCGTCCTCGAACTGCTGCAGGAGGAAAAAGTGCTGCTGGTGCAAGGCACCGGCTTCAACTGGCCGCATCCCGATCATTTCCGCATTGTCTTCCTCCCCCACGAAGACGATCTCAAGGAGGCCTTCGGCCGCGTCGCGCGCTTCCTCGAAAATTTCCGCAAACGTCACAACACCTGATAAGCATATGAAACCCATACAAGTTGGCCTGCTGGGCATTGGCACCGTCGGTGGCGGCGCCTGGACCGTCCTTTCCCGCAACGCAGCGGAAATCACCCGTCGCGCCGGTCGTCCGATCCGCATCGTGCAGGTTGCCGACAAGAATCTGGCGCTGGCTCAGCAAGTGACCGGCGGTCAGGTGTCCATCACCGACGACGCCTTCGCCGTCGTCAACAATCCCGACATCGACATCGTCGTCGAACTGATCGGCGGCTATGGCATCGCCAAGGAACTGGTGCTCAAGGCCATCGAAAACGGCAAGCATGTCGTCACCGCCAACAAGGCGCTCCTCGCCGTACATGGCAACGAGATTTTCGCCGCCGCCCAGAGGAAGGGCGTGATGATCGGTTTCGAGGCGGCGGTAGCCGGCGGCATTCCGATTATTAAGGCGTTGCGCGAA
>CAZAWN010000224.1:0-3893 GCA_964488825.1 uncultured Methyloversatilis sp.
CCGCGCCGAGCGCCAGCGACATCGTCGTGTCGTCGGTGACCTGACCAGGTTTGAGGTGTAACCAGCCCCCGCCGATAATTTCGCGGTGTATGCCGCCCTTGTTGGCAAAGGCCGCACGAATTTCGCGCGGCGTCATGAACTCGACCGTCGCGCCGAGTGCGTCGCCGAGCGCGAGGCCGAGATAGGCCGCCTCGGCGCGGGCGATTACTGCCGGATCACTTCGAAGGATATTCGACAACGATGTCTTCGTTATCCAGAACCATCTGACAGGCCAGCCGCCACTGGGTCGGGCAGACGTCGGTGACAGCCATTTCCTCGATCTGCGCCTTGGTGATCTTGCCAAGATCTTTCAGTACCGTCACCTCCCGCTCGGTAAGCGGGTGGCCAAATTTCTTGCTCTTGTCGACATGGATCACCTTGACGAGGCAGGTGCCGCACTCGCCATCGCCGCAGGAAAAGTCGATCGGAATGTGATTGGCTTTGGCGAGTTCGAGGACAGTTTGGCGGTGGCTACCGGCGACGGCATAGACAGTCTTGTCCTTGTGCAATGGACTGGAAAAGGTGACGTTGGGCATGATGCGCTCCTGAGCGTGTGATTGAAAAAGCGTTAAGCGGGTTTGACGACGATCTCGCCGCCCAGCACCTGGGCCTGGCAGGCAAGACGGTGATGGCGGGGCGCGAAGTTGTCCTTGAGCACCTGGTCTTCCAGAACCGACGGGGCGGCGAGGTTTTCGTGGCCGGAGACGACTTTGGTCAAGCAGGTGCAGCACTCGCCTTCCCGGCAGCCGTAGGTAATGCCGGCACCGACCTTTTCCGAGACCTCGATCAGGCGCGTGCCGGCCGGCACGGTAACGGTGACGCCAACATCCTGGAAAGTGACTTGGGCTTTGGGCATGGTGTTTTCCTTTGGTTTCAGGCCAGTTCGGCCATGTCGATGATTCTGTTTTCGATGCGACCGGTGAGATGCTGGGCCAGCTTTTCGCCAAGCACGCGACAGTCGTTCAATTCGGCTTCAGTCGGAATCAGGCGGGCCCGCACGCCCTTGACCGGCACGCGCAGCTTGAGGCCGCGCAGACGGTCTTCGACCATCGGCACGGCTTCCCCGGTCCAACCATAGGAACCGAATGAAGCACCGATCTTGCCGCGCACGTTGACAGCAGTCAGTGACGAGAGCAGGTCCCACACCGGCTTGACGGCATCACCGTTGATGGTCGGGCTGCCGATTGCCAGCGCATCGGCCTCCTCTATCAGATCGACGAAGGGGGCCACCTCGCCGCCCTCGATGTCGTAGAGCGAGACGCGCACGCCGCCGGCCTCCTCGGCGGCAGCCGCCAGCGCCTCGGCCATCGTGCGCGTGCTGCCGTAGGCCGAGACATAGAAGACCACCAGCGTTTTCTCGCCCGCCGCCTCGTTCTTGAGCTTGGAAGCGGAGAGTTCGCGGTAGCGGGCGACATAGCGCGCTGGCTGGTCGCGCAGGATCGGCCCGTGGGCCGGTGCGATCAGCTTGAGCGGCAGCGGTTCGATGAGTTCCAGCGCCTCCAGCACGTGGACGCGGAAAGGCCGCATGATGTAGGCGTAGTAGTACTCGAAGGAAAAGCGAAAGTCACCGACCGCATCGTTGAACAGACGGGCGTCGCAGAAATGGCAGCCGAACACGTCACCGGAAAACAGGATGCCTTCCTCTTCCAGGAAGGTGCATTGCGTATCCGGCCAATGGAGATACGGGGTATTCAGGAAGCGCAGCATGCGGTCACCAAGGTCAACCGTATCGCCCGTCTGCACCGGCGTGTAGTCGAGACGGTCGCCGTGCAGCAACCCCTTGAGCATCGGCGCTGCGCGCCCGGAAATGTAGAGCCGCGCCTGCGGGGCGCGCTTCAACAACTCGGGTAGCGCGCCGGAGTGATCCGGTTCGAGGTGATTCAGCACGATGGCGCGAATCTCGTCGTAACGCGCCACCGATTCGAGCCGCTTGAAGAATGTGTCGGAAAAAGCTTCCTTGACGGTGTCGATCACCGCCACGCCGGCGCTGCCGCGCACCACGTAACTGTTATAGGTCGTCCCGTTAGCCGTCTTGAGGATGATGTCGAAGCTGCGCAGCGAAGGATCGAGCGCCCCCACCCAATACACGCTGGGGGCGATCTCGATGGCGCCATCCAAACCGACAATCTTGGCCATGGACTGAGGAATCAGCGGGCGGCGATTACGCGCTGCGCCGCCGCCCAGTGCGCCGGCGGAATGCCGGTCAGCGAACCGGGCGGATTGAGCGCTTCGTTGAGTTCATTGACAATAGCCCCCTCGATCGGACAGATCGCCGCACACTGTGGATCGGCGAAATCGCCCAGGCACTCGGTACATTTGTCCGCATCGATAAGAAAGTGGGGCTTGGCAAAGAAAATAGCCTGGCTCGGGCAAAGTGGCTCGCAAGCCCAGCAGTTGACGCAGCTTTCGACGATTTCGAGCGCCATCACGCCACCTGCTTTTCAGTTTGCGAGGACGCCAGCTTCCCGGCCTTCAGCATCTCTTGCCAAACGGCGACACAGGCCGACTCAATCTCTTCCATGGGATGCTCGCCGTTCGGCTGGATGCCGGCGGCTTCGAGGCGGCCCCAGGGTTCGTAGCCAATTTTCGAACACAGCACGATCTCGCACCCTGCCAGCGCCTTGATCGTGTTGCCCAGCACATCCACGGCCTCTCCACAGCTATCGTCGCCGCTGCAATACAACTCGGTCTTGCGATGGCCGACCAGTTTCGCGCCGGCGCCCGTCACCTCGTAGACCAGAAACTCGCGCGCATGGCCGAAGTGTTCGGCAATCAAACCGCCCTTGGCCGCCACCGCCATCAACACCGCACGCCCTGCAAGGCTGGCGTGCCGTCCCGCCAGCGCCGACTTTTGCGGGCGATGGAGGAGGATGACCGCCTGCCCAGGAGGCTGGTGTGCATGCGCTCTGGCATGCTTCGCTGTGCGTTCTGCCGCCACCTTCTCGCGCAGCGCGACGCGGCGAGCCATGGCCTCGGCGAGGAAGCGCTCGTCGAAGTTCATCGCCTCGACCTTCTCCATGGTGAACTCCGCGCCACGATCCTCGCCGAGCAGGCCGACCGCGTCGGCACGGCACTGGCGGCAATGGCGCATCATGTTCATGTCGCCCTCGCAGGCATCCTGCAGCGCCTTCAGTTCTTCGGGCGAGGGGCTGCGCTGACCCATCACACCAAAGAAGGTACCGTGTTCGGCTTCGGCAATCAGCGGCATGACGTTGTGCAGGAAGGCGCCCTTGGCCTTGACCACCTTCGACACTTCCTTGAGGTGTTCATCATTGACACCGGGAATCATCACCGAATTGACCTTGACCAGCACACCCTTGGCGACCAGCATCTCCAGGCCCTTCTGCTGCTGCTCGATGAGGATCGCCGCCGCTTCCCTACCGAAGATGCGCTGGTTCTTCCAGAAAATCCACGGGTAGATTTTGGCGCCGACCTCCGGATCGAGACAGTTGATGGTGATCGTCACATGATCGATGTTGTGCTTGGCCAGTTCCTCCACACACTCGGGCAAGGCCAGGCCATTGGTCGAGACGCACAACTTGATGTCCGGCGCCTTCTCGGCCAGCGCCCGAAAGGTGGCGAAGGTGCGCTGCGGATTGGCGAGGGGATCGCCCGGCCCGGCGATGCCAAGCACCGACATCTGAGGAATTGCCGCCGCCACCGCAAGCGTCTTCTTCACCGCTTGATCTGGCGTCAGCAGCTCGGAAACGACTCCAGGGCGCGACTCGTTGGCGCAGTCGTATTTTCGATTGCAGTAGTGGCACTGGATGTTGCAAGCCGGCGCCACCGCCGCGTGCATGCGCGCGAAATGGTGGTGGGCTTCTTCCGAGTAGCAGGGATGGTCCTGGACGCGC
>CAZAWN010000225.1:0-3864 GCA_964488825.1 uncultured Methyloversatilis sp.
CGTGAAAAAGGCCAGAGCAACGTCTGGCCTTCAAAAAGTGGTGGTGCTGGGGCGACTCCACGAGGCCGTGTACGGCGGTAGTGAGAGTAAATCAGCGCGCATCCGTCCCAGAATTCTAGCCTGAAGCAGCTCCGGCGCGAACATCCCAGCAAGTCGCACGTTCGTTTTCAAGTAGTCTGGAGTTCGATCCCCATACAACCCTCAAGCCCATCCCGTTTGGTTCGGAGGAACATCGACAGCCTCACAACGGCAGCACAATATTCAGCAACAGATCCTAGAATAAATTGACTTTATGCGTTTCGTGGTCGATATTTGCCAATATATACAACGTCATTGGAAAATATCATGTTACTTGAGTTCCGCGTTCGCAATTTCCGCTCGTTGCGGGATGAGCAAGTGCTGAGCCTGGTCGCTGCCAAGGACAAGTCGCTCGCCACGACCAACACGGTTCAGTCTGGCATCAAGGCCGCACCTTTGCTGGTCCGCAGTGCGGTCCTCTATGGTGCTAATGCCAGCGGCAAGTCGAATGTCATCAAGGCGCTGCAGTACATGCGGGGCGTCGTCGCCGAATCCGCCTCTGTCATCCAACCAGGGCAGACGTTCGGTGTGCAGCCCTTCCGGCTGGATACAACATCCGGTGGCCAGGCCACTGCCTTCGAGGTCACCTTCATTCTTGACGGTGTGCGCTACCAGTACGGCTTCGAGTTGACAACTGAACGCGTGACCAGCGAGCACCTCCTGGTCTACAAGGCGTTCAAGCCGCAGCAATGGTTCGAACGCACATACGATCCACAAACCGGGCGCGACCGTTACGACTTCGGGCCGGGCCTCGCCGGCCAGAAGAGCGTTTGGGAAAAGGCGACACGACCCAATTCGCTATTTCTGTCGATGGCCGTCCAACTCAACAGTGAGCAACTGCGCCCAATCTACGATTGGTTCATCAACAAGCTGGCAATCTTCAATGAAATCGCACCGCTGAATCCTCAGTTCTCGGTGGACATGCTGCGCCAACCCGATGGCAAACAGGCCATTTGCAATTTCCTCACAGCAGCCGACATCAGCATTGCCGACATCAACGTCGTGACCAACAAGGTGATGGGACAAGCCGTTCGATTTGACCTCACCACGGGCAAGACCGAAGTCCGCAACGAAGAGCAGGAAGTGAATGAACTTCAGTTCCATCACGTCACGGAGAGCGGTAAAGCAGTATTTGGCCTGGGCGATGAATCAATGGGCACCCAGCGCCTGCTATTCCTGACCGGACCGGTGCTCGATATCTTGAAGCAGGGACTAACGTTAGTGGTCGACGAGCTGGACAGCAGTCTGCATCCACTGCTGGTGCGCCGACTGGTGGAACTGTTCCACTCCCCGGAATTTAACCCCAAGGGCGCGCAACTACTCTTCAGCACCCATGACACTTCACTCCTGGACCCCGAGTTGTTCCGTCGCGACCAAATCTGGTTCGTGGAAAAAGACCGCGAACAAGCCTCAAAGCTCTACCCGCTGACTGATTTCAGCCCACGCAAGAACGAAGCTTTGGAGCGAGGCTACCTGACCGGCCGCTATGGCGCCTTGCCGTTTTTCAGCAACTGGCATGCGAGCTGAGGTAGGCGATGGCCAGAGAGAATTCCCCGAGAAACAGGCAACGTGCTCAGCTTGAACGAAAACAGAACAAGCGCGCCAGTTACGACCGCATCCTGATCGTCTGTGAAGGCGCGAAAACCGAGCCGCTGTACTTCGACGAAATCCGGCAGTTCTACAAGCTGCACACCGCCAACATCCAGGTGATGCAAAGCGCTTATGGCACTCAACCACAGAAGATCGTCGATTTCGCCCTGGACGAGTGTCTGAAAACAAAACGTTGGGAACAGGTCTACTGCGTCTTCGATCGCGATGACCACCCAGGCTTCCACAACGCACTACAAAGCGTGGCGGCACTCGACCAGAAACACAAGAACGATCTCAAGCAGCCAATCCGCTTCACCGCCATTCCATCCATCCCCAGCTTCGAACTTTGGCTGCTTCTGCATTTCGACTGCATCACCCGCGAAATTCATCGCGATGAGGTGATGAGTCTGCTGTGCCAGGCGAACCGGCTACCTGGATATGGCAAAGGCCAGGGTGGGCAGTTCGCCCGCACTCGCGACAAACTACCTGCTGCCTTCGATCACGCCGCACGGCTCGCTGCTGAGCGCGAACGTCACGGTAATGAAAACCCATTCACCGCAGTGGGAGAATTGGTGCAGCGCCTGATTGCATTGGGTGATCGCTAGTAGTCCGCGTCGGTATGCTTGGCACATCCCAATCAAGCACGAGTTTGAAGCCTGGGAGTTATGCGATGCTCTCCAAGTAGGGACGCATTACGTTGGCCACGCGGCAGACCTTGGCGTAACGCCAGATGTCGTCGCTGGTCATGCGCTTTTCGTGCCAAGCCTCGCGCAGTGCCTCTAGGGCGACATCAAGGCCGATCTTGTTGCGGTACTTGAAACAGTCGGCGACAGTCTTGGCGACGCCGGTCACGCGAACGGTCACGCCATCCACGACATGTTCCTCGATGCCCTCGGTGAACGCCGCACCGGAGTAGCGGACGATGCGCAGGGGTGGGTAGTCGAGCTTCGGCGCTATGGCTTTGTTCTCAATGGCTAGCCACACCTGAAACGGGGCTTGCGTCGTCAGGTCGTGGAATCGAAGCGCAGAGAGCAGGCAAACCACCCCTTTGGGCACCCTGCGCGCTACTTCTGCTAGCGAACCGTGAGCCGATACCTCACGCCCAGGCAGTCCATAGAGGCCGCGCCCGACACGCTCCAGCTGCCCATGCCGGACGGCTCGGGTCAGTGAAACGCGGGGGATTCCCAATGGGGCCAGATCACATGGGCGGACAAGCCCACTGGATCGCACCAGATCGATCAGTCTCTCGGCGGTGGTGTACATGTTTGCATGTTGTTTCATAACATCGATACAAGTCAATTAGTACCGACATATTGGAACATGGCAAGCTCGTTCGCTCGGCCCTATCAAAGCACATGCGTCCCTGTGCAGCCCATCGGGATTGGCTGCACCTTGAGAACGTTCCATACCGATTTTCGTATGGAGCGTGTCATGTCGAAGCGTTGCAAGGCCTGCGGCCAATTATTCCAGCCTCACCCGCAAGTTCCGAGCCAGACCTACTGTTCTGCCCCTGAGTGTCAGCGCGAACGTCGCAGGCTCTGGCAACAGAAGAAGCGGCGGGAGGATCCGCATTATCGAGAAAACGGTTCGGATTACAGCAAGGTCTGGACCGCCGGGAACGTCGGCTACTGGAAGCGCTACCGGGAAACGCATCCCGACTACGCCGACCGCAATCGCAGCCTACAGCAAAACCGGAACCAGCTGCTGCGTCAGGCCGAAATTGCAAAGGTGGACGCGTCGACGGTGATTATTCCATTCCAATCAGGACGTTATCGACTCGTTCACATCGCGGCGGATGGAATTGCAAATGAGGACGTGTGGATCGTGGAAATCACCGTCATATCAGTCAGTTGCGAGGATTCCGGGGCTGATTGCAAAGTGAAGACGTGATAGGCGCGGCGGCGCTCGCCGGTTAACGTCGTCGCCAAGCACTCTCGGAATCCCGCGCCTGAACCCCGATACCCCATCCATGCCCGCCGCTCACAACTGCTTGCGCGCCTTGAAGCCCGATCCCCGAGAGCCTGGAATCCATTTGTCAGAGGGCAATCGCGACAATGCAAACAGAAGAAACGGGCGACACGGACACAGTCCAGGCATCCCTCTTTCGCGCCGCTGAGTATGTGCGCATGTCCACCGAGCATCAGCAGTACTCGACCGAGAATCAGGCCGACAAGATTCGAGAGTACGCCGCCCGAC
>CAZAWN010000226.1:0-3847 GCA_964488825.1 uncultured Methyloversatilis sp.
GGCATCTTCATCGGCCTGCCTGGCGGCATCGACGGCCTGGTCCACCTGTCCGACCTGTCCTGGTCGCTGACCGGCGAGGAAGCCAAGCAGAGCTTCAAGAAGGGTGACGAAGTCGAGGCCATGGTGCTGTCGATCGACGTCGAGAAAGAGCGTATTTCCCTGGGCGTCAAGCAGCTCGATGGCGACCCCTTCACCAGCTTTATTGCCACCCACGACAAGAATAGTCTGGTGAATGGCGCGGTGAAGAGTGTCGATGCGCGCGGTGCGGTGATCGATCTGGGCGGCGATGTCGAAGGCTACCTGCGTGTTTCCGAATTCTCGCGCGAGCGTATCGAAGACCTCAGTCAGCACCTCAAGGTCGGCCAGAACGTCGAGGCTTTGATCATCAACGTGGACCGCAAGTCGCGTTCGATCAACCTGTCGATCAAGGCCAAGGACCAGGCCGAACAGGCCGAGGCGATGCAAAAGTTTTCGGCTGACGCTGCCGGGGCCGCTACAGGCACCACCAACCTCGGCGCGCTGTTGAAAGCCAAGCTCAACCAGCAGTAAGTCCACGCGGAAAGTGAAAGTAATTTCGTCATGACCAAGTCCGAGTTGATCGTTCGTCTGGCGCAGCGCTTTCCGCAGCTGGTGGCGAAAGATGCCGATTTGTCCGTCAAGATGATTCTCGATGCGCTGTCCGAAACCCTCGCAAAGGGGGATCGGATCGAGATTCGCGGCTTCGGCAGCTTCTCGCTCAACTACCGGCCGCCGCGACTTGGGCGCAATCCCAAGTCCGGCGTCAAGGTGGAAGTGCCTGCCAAGTATGTACCGCATTTCAAGGCGGGCAAGGAGTTGCGCGAGCGTGTTGACCAAATGGTCAAGTAGGCGGTCGCAGCGATGAATGCGCTGCTCTGGGTGTTGCGCGCCATCCTGTTCGTCACCCTGTTGGGGCTGGCGATCAAGAATGGCGGCGATGTGGAGTTGCGCTTCTTCTTCGACGCGACCTGGCAGGCGCCCTTATCGATGGCCCTGCTGGCGGCTTTGACGATGGGCGTAGTGCTTGGTTTGCTGGCGCTGCTGCCGCAGGTGATTCGACTGCGGCGCAGTATTGGCCAGTTGCGCAAGCAAATTCCTCAGCCAGCCAAACACCCGCCTGAGCCAATTCAGCATCCCGTACCTCCCTTAATCTGAATTCCGTGGAAATCGAACTCTGGTGGCTGTTGGCTCTGCCGCTGTTTTTCGGCTCCGGCTGGCTGGCGGCGCGTATTGATATCCGCCATGTCGTCAGGGCCTCGCGCGCCCTGCCGCGCTCGTATTTCACCGGATTGAACTTCCTGCTCAACGAGCAACCCGACAAAGCGATCGAGGCCTTTCTCGAAGCCGCCAAAATCGATCCGGAAACCGTCGAATTGCATTTCGCTCTAGGCAGCTTGTTCCGCCGCCGAGGCGAAATTGACCGGGCAATTCGCCTGCATAAGCACCTGATCGACCGCGATGCCGGCGTTTCGCTGTTATCCGAGGATCAGCGCCTGCATGCGCTGGCCGAACTCGGTCAGGATTATCTGAAGGCCGGCCTGCTCGACCGTGCCGAAGAGATATTCCTCAAGCTGCGCCACACCCGGCGCGACGAGGAAGCCTTGCGCAATCTGCTGGAGATCTACCAGCAGGAAAAAGACTGGATCAAGGCCATCGCCATCGCCGAGCAGATGCCCGGCCATGCCGAGCATCTCTGGCAGAAGCAGATCGCCGAGTTTCATTGCGAACTCGCTCAGTCGGCCTTGGTCAACGGCCGTTACGATGAGGCGCGCGAACGCCTCGATGCCGCACTCGCCGCCAATCGGCGTTGCGTGCGAGCCACCTTGATGCGCGGCGAACTGGAAGCCAAACTCGGCGCTGGTGTGACGGCTATCGAACTCTGGCAGACCATCGAACAGCAAAATCCGGTGTATCTCGCGCTGGCCGCCGATAAAATGATGGCCGCCTATCGGGCACAGGGACGTGAAGCGGCGGGCGTCGAGCTGCTGCGTGCCTATCTCGAACGTCATCCTTCGCTCGATCTGCTGGATGTGGTTTTTCAGTCGGTGCTGGCGATGCAAGGCGCCGAAGCCGCCTACCAATTGGTGCGCGACGAGTTGCGTCGCAATCCGACCTTGCTGGGCCTGGACAAGCTGCTCGAAGCGCAAATCCTCCTCGCTCCCCCGGAACGGCGGGGCGATCTCGATCTGATCAAGAATCTGATCCATAACCACACACGTCGCGTGGCGCGCTATCGCTGCGACGATTGCGGCTTCAAGGCCCGGCAGTTCCATTGGCGCTGTCCCGCCTGCGGGGGCTGGGAAACTTTCCCGCCGCGCCGTACCGAAGAATTTGATCTGACCACGACACTATGAAGCTCCCAGATACCTCCAGGGCACGCGTGCTCGTCGTCGGCGATGTAATGCTGGACCGCTACTGGTTTGGCGACGTGTCTCGCATCTCGCCCGAAGCGCCCGTTCCCGTCGTCAAGATCGAGAAAAGCGAGGAGCGCCCCGGCGGCGCGGCCAACGTGGCGCGCAATATTGCCGCCCTGGGGGCTCGCGTCGCACTGTTATCCGTGGTGGGCGCCGACGAGGCCGGCCAGTCCTTGCTGCGGCTAATGGCGAGTTCCGGCATCGACGCCAGCATGCATGAGGATGCGCAACTGAACAACACGGTCAAGCTGCGCGTTCTCGGTCGGCAGCAACAACTGTTGCGCATCGATTTCGAGAATGCGCCGACGCATGAAGTGCTCGATGCCAAGCTGGTTGAGTTCCGCCAGCGCATTGCCGACTGCGATGTGGTGATCCTGTCCGACTATGGCAAAGGTGGGCTGACGCATATTGCCGAAATGATTCGCCTGGCGCGCGAGCACGGCAAACCGGTGCTGGTTGATCCGAAAGGTGACGACTACGCCCGTTACGCCGGTGTGGCGGTAATCACCCCCAATCGGGCAGAGTTGCGCGAGGTGGTGGGGCGCTGGGGCAGTGAGGATGATCTGCGCGGGCGCGTTGCCGGATTGCGGGCGAAACTAGGCATCGAAGCCTTGCTGCTGACGCGTTCGGAAGAGGGCATGACCCTCTTTACGGCGGAGAAGGAAACCCACGAATCGGCCATGGCGCGCGAGGTTTATGATGTGAGCGGCGCCGGCGATACGGTGATCGCCACGTTAGCGGTGATGCTGGCGAGCGGTTTGTCGATGGCCGATGCGATGCGCTGGGCCAACCGCGCCGCCGGGGTGGTGGTCGGAAAACTGGGAACGGCCACCTGTACGCTTGAAGAGTTGAGAGGATAAGCATGTATTACATCGTCACCGGCGCCTGCGGATTTATTGGCGCCAATCTGGTCAAGGCGCTCAACCAGCGCGGCATAACGAGCGTGATTGCCGTCGATAACCTCAAGAAGGCCGACAAGTTCAAGAACCTGATCGACTGCGAGATCGCCGATTACCTTGACAAGCACGAGTTCCTGGAAATGATCCAGCACGGTCATTTCGACGGCGCGGTCGAGGCGATCTTCCATGAGGGCGCCTGCTCGGACACGATGGAAACCGACGGCCATTACATGATGGAGAACAACTTCCGTTACTCCACCACGCTGCTGGATTTCTGCCTCGACCATGAAGTTCCCTATCTGTACGCCTCCAGCGCCTCGGTGTATGGCGGCGGGCGGATTTTCAAGGAATCGCGCGAGCACGAAGGGCCGCTCAACGTCTACGGCTACTCGAAGTTCCTTTTCGACCAGGTAGTGCGCCGGCGTGTCCTGGCCGAAGGCGATGCCGTTTCACAAGTCGTTGGCTTCCGCTACTTCAACGTCTATGGCCCGCGCGAGCAGCACAAGGGGCGCATGG
>CAZAWN010000227.1:0-3812 GCA_964488825.1 uncultured Methyloversatilis sp.
TGATGGCGGTGCAGGACAAGCGCGCCGACATCGCCATCCTGCGCACCCTGGGCGCCAGTCCGGGGAGCATGATGCGCATTTTCATCGTGCAGGGCACGCTGATCGGCGTCATCGGTCTCGCCCTGGGCATCGCCGGCGGCGTGGCGCTGGCGCTTAACGTCGAAACCGTGGTGCCCTTCCTCGAACGCCTGTTCGGCATCCAGTTCCTCGCCAAGGACGTGTATTACATCTCCGATCTGCCCTCCGATCTGCACTGGTCGGATGTCTGGATCATCGCGTCAACCAGCTTCGTGCTGACGGTGCTGGCGACCTTGTACCCGAGCTGGCGCGCGGCGCGCACCAATCCGGCGGAGGCGCTCAGATATGAGTGATGTCGTACTGCAGTGCGCCGGTCTTGCCAAGGTATTTCACCAGGGCGAGACGGAAGTGCCGGTCCTGTCAGGCGTCGATCTGGAAGTCGGCGCTGGCGAGACGGCAGCGATTGTCGGGACCAGCGGTTCGGGCAAGAGCACCTTGCTGCATCTGCTGGGCGGACTCGACAAGCCGAGCGCCGGCACGGTGCATTTGCTGGGCAAGGATCTGGCGCGGGTGTCCGAGACCGAGCGCGGCCGGCTGCGCAACGAATGTCTTGGCTTCGTCTATCAGTTCCATCATCTGTTGCCGGAATTTACCGCGCTGGAAAATGTCGCCATGCCGCTGTTGATCCGGCGCATGCCGAAAGCAGCGGCGCATGCGCAGGCGGCGGCGATACTGGGCGAAGTTGGCTTGGGCGCACGGCTCAAGCATCGTCCCGGCGAACTGTCCGGCGGCGAACGCCAGCGCGCGGCGCTGGCGCGCGCGCTGGTGACGCGACCGGCCTGCGTGCTGGCCGACGAGCCGACCGGCAATCTTGATCGGCGCACCGCCGATGAAGTGTTCGCACTGCTGCTGAAGCTCAACGCCACCCACGGCACCAGCCTGATCATCGTTACCCACGATGCGACACTCGCTGCCTTGTGCGGGCGGCAATTGTTATTGCGCGACGGGCGCCTTGATGTGGCGCAGCCGGCGGCGACGCCAGTGGCGCACCAGCCAGATGCGCCAGGCCGCACGGACGCCGAAGTAACCGATACAGGCGAACGCGCTCGCCAGTAGCAGCACGCCGAGCGCCAGTGTCGTACCCAGATCGCCAAGCCAGATGAGGGAGGCGGAGAGCCAGGGGCCGATTGCCGCGTAATCGAATTCCGGCGGCGGCACGAAGCCGGCGTCGCCGCCGAGGATGCGCTGGCCGATCCACCAGGCGAACAGGTAGAGCGGGAAGAAGGTCAGCGGATTGGTGTAGAGCGTGGTGAGAACGGCAATGGGCAGATTGACGCGAAAGACCAGCGCGCAGAGCGCGGCGCCGAGCATCTGGAAGGGCGCCGGCATCAGGCCGAAGAACAGCCCGGCGGCGACGCCGCCGGCCACCGAGCGGCGGTTCATGTGCCACAGCCGCGGATGCAACAGCGTGTTGCGAAAAGGGCGCAGCCAGCGGTTGTCGTCGATGGCGGCATGGTCGGGGGCAAGTTTTCTCAGCCAGTGGCGCATGGGGGGATTGTAATTGCCTTGGGCTGCATTGGCTTTTGCGCTGGGCGTCTGGCTGCTGCAACACAGTGCCGTCCTGCCGGCGCCGGGTTGGCTTGCTGGCCTGGGCGTGGCGGCCCTGCTGCTGTTCCTGCCGCGCCGACGCTCCGCGGCGCTGCTCGGCGCGGCACTGCTGGGTTTCGTCTGGGCCGGCTGCTGCGCCCACTGGCGACTCGCGGATGCGCTGCCGGCGGAATGGGAAGGGCGCGACATCGAGGTGCTTGGCGTGGTCGACGGTTTGCCGCAGCAATTCGAGCGCGGCGTGCGTTTCACCTTGGTGACGGAGCGTGCGGACGCATCCGTGCCGTCGCGCATTCACCTGAGCTGGTATCGGCACATCGCTGCGCCAGACGACGAGGAAGGTGACGAGGAAGCCGCTGCTCCCGGCGCCTTGCCCCTGCCGCGCGCCGGCGAACGCTGGCGTTTCGTGGTGCGGCTCAAGCGCCCGCATGGCAGCCTCAATCCGCATGGTTTCGATTGGGAGGGCTGGCTGTTCGAGCGCAACATCCGCGCGACGGGTTATGTGCGCAAGTCGGCGCTGACGGGACGGCTCGATACCGGGAAGTTTTCCGTCGCCAGCCTGCGCGAGGCGACGCGAGCACGCATCCAGCGCAGCTTGCCCGATCAGCCCTATGCCGGCGTGCTGACGGCGCTGGCGGTGGGCGATCAGCAGGCGATCACGCCCGAGCTGTGGCGGCTGTTCGCGGCCACCGGCATCACCCACTTGATGTCCATCTCCGGCCTGCATGTGACGATGATCGGCGCGCTGGTCGGCTGGCTGACGTTTGCGCTGTGGCGGCGTCATGCGCGTCTGCCACTGCTTTGGCCGGCGCAGAAGGCCGCCGCCGTGGCCGCGTTCGGCGGCGCGTTCGCCTATGCGCTGATCGCCGGCTTCGGTGTGCCGGCGCAACGCACCCTGTACATGCTCGGCGTCGTCGTGGTGGCGCTGTTGTCCGCGCGCCATCTGGCCATCTCGACGGTTCTTGCCGCGGCGCTGTTGCTGGTTTTGCTGCTTGACCCGTGGGCGGTCTTGTCCGCCGGGTTCTGGCTGTCCTTTGGCGCGGTGGCACTGCTGTTCTATGTCGCCCAAGGCCGCTTGGGGCAGCGACATTGGCTGGGCGACTGGCTGCGCGCCCAGTGGGCCATCACGCTGGGGCTGATGCCCCTGCTGCTGGCGCTGTTCCAGCAGTTTTCGCTGGTTTCGCCCTTCGCCAATGCGCTGGCGATTCCGCTCGTCAGTCTGGCGATTACCCCGCTGACGCTGCTGGGCAGCTTGCCCGGCTTTGCCTGGGCGCTGGAATTGGCACATGCGCTGCTTGTCCCGCTGATGGATTTCCTGCGCTGGACGACGCAGTGGCCGGGTGCGCTCTGGCAGCAGCATGCACCGCCGCCCTGGACCGTGCCGCTCGCCCTTCTGGGCGCGGCGTGGCTGCTGTTACCCCGCGGCTTTCCGGCGCGCTGGGCAGGGGCCTTGCTGTTCCTGCCGCTGTTTCTGATTGCGCCCGAGCGACCGGCGCCGGGCGCCGTATGGGTGCGCGTGCTCGACGTCGGGCAGGGACAGGCGGTGCATGTGCAAACCGCTACCCACGACCTGATGTTCGATGCCGGGCCCAGCTACGGTACCCAGGCGGATGCCGGCGGTCGCATCCTCGTTCCCTATCTGCGCTCGGCGGGCGTTGGACGACTGGACAAGCTGATTGTCAGCCACGCCGATAGCGATCACGCGGGCGGAGCGGATTCCTTGCTGGCCGCCGTCCCGACCCGTACTGTGGAACGTCGTTGCACTGATGGCGCGGCATGGGAATGGGATGGCGTGCGCTTCCGCGTGCTGCATCCGCACGAAGCCGACTACGCGGGCAAGCAGTCGAGCAATGCACTCAGTTGCGTGTTGAAGATCGACAGTCCTCATGGCAGCGTCCTGATTCCCGGCGACGTGGAAGGTGCGGCCGAGCGCGAACTGCTGGCGCGACATCGCGACGCCTTGCCGGCCGATATCCTGATCGCTCCCCATCATGGCGGCAAGAAAACTTCCTCGCCGGAATTCGTTGCCGCCGTCGGCGCGCGCGACGTAGTGTTCCAGGTCGGCTATCGCAATCGTTTCGGCCATCCGCATCCCGATATTCTGGCGCGCTATGTCGGTGCAAATATCCATCGCACCGACCGCCACGGTGCGGTAACGCTGAAACTCGGCGCTGGCGCGACGGCACCGG
>CAZAWN010000228.1:0-3800 GCA_964488825.1 uncultured Methyloversatilis sp.
GCGATGAGCCCGGAATTGCAGAAGAAGACGCCTTACAAGAAGCACATGGAGGCGAAAGCCGCCGGCCAGACCTGTATCGAGTGTCACCAGGGCATTGCCCACCGTTTACCCAAGGGGTTCAAGAAACCGGGTACGGAAGAGGAAGAAGAGTAAGTCGCTACTTCAGGGTTTGTCCAGCCAGAGCCGCGAGCAGAATGGCGCTGGCCGGACAGTCAGCTTCCGTGACCGTATTTTCGTAACCGGTGTCTGGTCGGCTCGACACGCGCTACCGATTGGCGGCGTTGGGCGACAGACTCGTCAAAGGACATCTCCTGCTGGAGTTCTCGCAGACGGCGTCAAACGTTGTTGGGTGAGGCGCAGCAGTTGGCTCGCCTGCGTGAGGCATTCTTCAAGGGTGGCATCGCTGATTGCGTCGCCCGAGTAATCGTTGAGGTTGCGCTGCTTGCGCAGGGCATTGAGGACGATCACGGTGTCAGCATCCACGCCGAGGGTGAGGGGCAAGGTTTGGATGGCGCTTTGGTGATGCCCCGGCTCGCTGGTGGATGTACGATAGCCTTTCCCCCACAACGCCGCCATCGCGCATTGCATGATGGCCTTATAGGCTGCATCGAAGCGGTTTTCGGCCGAAATGTTGGTCACCTGCGCGTCCGCCAGGTTGCGTTCCGCCGCTGCCAGCAGTTTCTGGATGCTGTCCCGCGTGGCGTCAAGCTTGACCAGGCGTCGGATGGCGACCAAGTTTTCCAAGCTCAATGTCGTCTCCCTTCAGAAAGAGTTTGTCCCTATTGAGGATGTCCCGCACAAAGCCATCTCCTTCGTTGTTCTTGCGACCGAATTCTTCCGGCGTCATTACCACCGGGTTGATCTCGCGGCCGATCTTGTCCTGGGCCGGGTGCAGGGCCTTGACCGCTTCCGCAAAGCCGAGGGTGCCGACGATCAGGACGTCGACATCGCTGCCGCTGCGTTCCTCGCCGCGCGCGACCGAGCCGAAGATCAAGGCCACGCTGATCTTCCGTTCCAGGCCGGTCAACGCATCAAGCACGATGTCGGCCAGACCGGATGTCTTGCGCAGGATGCTGGCCAACTCATCGAAAATCGGGCATTGCCGGTTGGCGGCGTAACGCAACTGGTTGCCGACCTGTTCTCGGGTCAGCAAGCCAGCCTGGGCCAGGCGTGCCAGTTCCTTGTGCAGCGTTCCGGCCGTGGTGTTGGTCAGGCGGGCGATCTCGCGCACGTGGTAGGTCTCTTCGGGATGTAGCAGCAGCAGGCCGAGGACGCGGCGGCGGTAGGTGCCAAACAGGAGTGTTGCAAGCATAATGTAGCTTATTATGCTACATATGTAGCGTTTGTGGCTACATGCATGTTACGTCCCTTCCAAGGGACAATTTTTGTCCTGGTGCTTTGCCCCCATTAGTTACCTTCAGGTGCGCAAAGAATGATCGCGCTGGCCGGGCAGACGGGGACACAGTCCCCGCAACCCGTGCAGCGTTCCTGCAGGACGGTCGGTAGGGACGTGCCGCCCAACTGCGGCGAGAACAGGATGGCGCCCGGCTCGCAGGCGTCGCCGCAACTACGGCAAAAGACATTCTCGGTATAGGCAATGCAGCGTGGTCCGATGGACGCACGCCGCTCTGCATCGGGCGAGGTGGCCGGTGCGCTTTCGGGCGGGGCGGAAACCCGCCCGCGCAGAAAATCCCGGCGCGAAATCACACGAGCGGTGCCAACCAGCGTTCTGCTGCGGAATGTTCCAGACCGCTGCGCTGCGCCCAGTCTTCGAGCTGATCGCGGCCGATCTTCGACACTGCAAAGTACTTGGCCTGCGGGTGCGCGAAGTAAAAGCCCGCCACCGCTGCGGCGGGCGTCATGGCGAAGTTTTCGGTGAGACCCATGCCGGTGTTGGCTTCAACATCAAGCAGTTCGAATAATTGCTGCTTGACGGTGTGGTCGGGACAGGCCGGATAGCCGGGCGCCGGGCGGATGCCCTGATATTTTTCGGCGATCAGATTGTCAATAGTCAGCTTGCCGTGCTCACCGTCGCGCGCATAGCCCCAGTCGTCGATGCGCACGCGCTCGTGCAGCCATTCGGCGCAGGCCTCGGCGAGGCGGTCGGCGAGCGATTTGAGCATGATGGCGCGGTAGTCGTCGTGCTGCGCTTCGAACTCGGCGAGCTTGGTCTCGATGCCGAGGCCGGCGGTGACGGCGAACGCGCCGATGTAGTCGATGGGTGCCGTCCCGCCAGCGCCGACTTTCGGCGCGATGAAGTCCGCGAGACAGAGGTTGGCCTGATCGGCCGGCCGCTCATGCTGCTGACGCAAGCCATGCCAGGTCATCAGCACCTTGTCGCGGCTTTCGTCGGCGTAGATTTCGATATCGTCGCCGACGGAGTTCGCCGGGAACAGGCCAAACACCGCATTGGCGGTCAGCCACTGGCCGTCGATGAGCTCCTTGAGCATCGCCTGCGCGTCGGCCAACACGCTGCGCGCCTGTTCGCCCACCTTGGCATCGTCGAGTATCTGCGGATAACGGCCAGCCAGGTCCCAGGTCTGGAAGAACGGGCCCCAGTCGATATAGCGGGCCAGCGTGGCGAGGTCGATCTTGCACAGCGGTCGCACACCCGGTCGGCGGGGTTTGAAGGGCGCGTAAGCGAGCTGCGTCCGGTTGGCCTGTGCAGCCGCCAGCGTGAGCAGCTTCACGCCCTGCTTGCTGGCATGTTGTACGCGCACTTTCTCGTAGTCGGCAGCAATTTCGTCCTTGAAGCCGGCGGCCTGGTCGATGGAAAGCAGCTTGGTGACCACGCCGACGGCGCGAGAGGCGTCCGGCACATAGACGACGGTGCCCTGGTAGTTCGGCGCGATCTTGATGGCGGTATGCGCACGGCTGGTGGTCGCCCCGCCAATCAATAGCGGCGCGGAAAAACCCTGGCGCTGCATTTCGCTGGCGACATGCGCCATCTCTTCGAGCGAGGGTGTGATCAGTCCGGAGAGCCCCACCGCATCAGCGGCGTGTTCCTTCGCCGCGTGGAGAATCTTGTCGGCGGCGACCATCACGCCGAGGTCGACGATCTCGTAACCGTTGCAAGCCAACACCACGCCGACGATGTTCTTGCCGATGTCGTGTACGTCGCCTTTGACGGTGGCGAGCACGATCTTGCCCTTGGCTGCCGCGCCGGTGCGCTTCTTCTCTTCTTCGATGTAGGGGACGAGGTGGGCAACCGCCTGCTTCATGACGCGCGCCGACTTCACCACCTGCGGCAGGAACATCTTGCCCGCGCCGAACAGGTCGCCCACCGCATTCATGCCGGCCATCAGCGGGCCTTCGATGACGTGCAGCGGCGGCTTGCCGGCAGCGGCCAGCGCGGCGCGGCACTCCTCGGTGTCGGCGACGACATACTCGGTGATGCCGCGCACCATGGCGTGTTCAAGCCGCTTTTCGACCGTCCATTCGCGCCAGGCCAGATCGACAAGTTGCTCTTTTGCACTGCCTTTCACCGAGGTGGCGAATTCAACCAGCGCATCGCCGGCGCCAGGTTTGCGGTTGAGCACGACATCCTCGACCTTCTCGCGCAGTACCGGATCGAGCTGATCGTAAACGCCCAACTGGCCGGCATTGACGATACCCATGGTCAGCCCGGCCTGGATCGCGTGGTAGAGGAACACAGTGTGGATCGCCTCGCGCACCGGCTCGTTGCCGCGGAAGGAGAACGAGACGTTGGAGATGCCGCCGGAGATGTTGGCGTGCGGCAGATGGGCGCGTATCCAGCGGCAGGCCTCGATGAAGTCGACCGCGTAGTTGTCGTGCTCGGC
>CAZAWN010000229.1:0-3782 GCA_964488825.1 uncultured Methyloversatilis sp.
ATGCTGCTTGAACTCTTCCAGTGGCTGGCGCAAGACACGCGCGCCTTCAATGTCTTCAACTACATCACCTTGCGGGCCGTACTGGCCACCATGACCGCGCTGACCATCGCCTTCCTGCTCGGCCCGGCCGTGATTCGCTGGCTGGCGGCCAAGAAGATCGGTCAGGCGGTGCGTACCGACGGCCCGCAAACGCACCTGATCAAGTCGGGCACGCCAACCATGGGAGGAGCGCTAATCCTGCTGGCACTGGGGATTTCCACCCTGTTGTGGGCTGACCTGACCAACCGGTTCGTCTGGATCGTGTTGATCGTGACCTTCGGCTTTGGTGCGGTGGGGTGGGTGGATGACTGGCGCAAGGTGGTCTACAAGAATCCAAAAGGCCTGTCGGCGAAGGCGAAGTTCTTCTGGCAATCCGCTATCGGCATCGTTGCGGCGGTGTGGATTGCCTTCTCGGTGTCGGCCCCGAGCACCGAAAAAACCATCGAACTGATCCTGCAATGGGTAGCTAGCGGCTTCGCCCCCGTACCCATGAAGACCGACCTGATCGTGCCGTTTTTCAAAAGTGTCTCTTACCCTCTGGGGATTTTCGGGTTCATGGTGCTGACCTATCTGGTGATCGTCGGTTCGAGCAATGCAGTCAACCTCACCGACGGCCTCGACGGCCTCGCCATCCTGCCGACGGTGATGGTCGGCGCGGCGCTGGGCATCTTCGCCTATGTCGCCGGTCACGCAGGATTCTCGAAGTACCTGCTCTTGCCCTACATACCGGGGGCCGGAGAACTCACGGTGTTCTGCGGCGCGCTGGCCGGTGCCGGCCTCGGCTTCCTGTGGTTCAACGCCTATCTGGCCGAGGTCTTCATGGGCGATGTCGGCGCGCTGGCGCTGGGCGCGGCGCTGGGCACGGTCGCCGTCATCACGCGCCAGGAAATCGTGCTGTTCGTGATGGGCGGCGTGTTCGTCGCCGAAACGGTTTCCGTCATGCTGCAAGTCGGCTGGTTCAAATACACCAAATGGCGAACCGGAGCGGGACAACGCATGCTGTTGATGGCTCCGCTGCACCATCACTACGAGCAAGTCGGCTGGAAGGAAACGCAAGTCGTGGTGCGTTTCTGGATCATCACCATCCTGCTGGTGCTGATCGGCTTATCCACCTTGAAGATTCGCTAGCAGACCATGAGGCTCAACGGCAAGCATGTTCTGATCCTCGGCCTGGGCGAATCCGGCCTCGCCGCCGCACTCTGGTGTGAGCGGCAGGGCGCACGCCTGCGCGTTGCGGATACCCGTGCCCAACCGCCCGGCCTGAAAGAGCTGCAGTGCCGTCTTGCCAACGCCGAGTTTCATACCGGAGAGTTTTCCAAGGCCCTGCTCAATGGCATCGATCTGCTGGTGCTCTCGCCGGGTCTGTCGCCGGGCATCCTGCCGGTGCTTCATGCCCGCGCGCAAGGCATTCCCGTGGTCGGCGAGATCGAGTTGTTTGCCTGGGCCTTGCGCGATCTTCAGCAAAACGCTCCAATCGTGGCGATCACCGGCACCAACGGCAAAACCACCACCACCGCCCTGACCGGTCACCTTATCGCAGCGAGCGGTAAAACGGCGGGGGTCGCCGGCAACATCTCGCCCGCGGCGCTGACCGCGCTGATGGACTTCCAGGACAAGGGCACGCTGCCACACGCCTGGGTGCTTGAACTATCGAGTTTCCAGCTGGAAACAACCGAGACGCTGAACGCCACCGCGGCGACGGTGCTGAACATCAGCGACGATCACCTCGACCGCTATATCGACCTTGACGACTATGCGCTGACCAAGACGCGGATTTTCCAGGGCGAGGGCGTGCAAGTGCTCAACCGCGACGACCTGCGTGTCAAGCGCATGGCGCTCCCCGGCCGCTCACTGATCACATTCGGCCTTGACGCCCCGGCCGACGAACGGGATTTCGGTCTGCGACAAAACCGTGGCGAAGCCTGGCTGGTGCAGGGCGAACGTTTCCTCATGCCGGTTTCGTCCCTCCCGCTCGCCGGCCTGCACAATGCCGCCAATGCTCTCGCCGCCCTCGCCCTCTGCGCTGCCATCGGCATCGATGCAGTCGGCCTGTTGCCCGCGCTGCGCAGCTTCAAGGGACTTGAACACCGCGTCGAGAAGGTGAGGACGCGGGCGGGCGTCACCTACTACGACGACTCCAAGGGAACTAACGTCGGTGCCACCGTCGCCGCGCTGGAAGGACTCGGCGGCGTCGGCGCAAGATCGGTCGTCATCCTCGGCGGGGACGGCAAGGGGCAGGATTTTTCGCCGCTCAAGGACGCAATCGCCAGGCATGCGCGCGCCGCTGTGCTGATCGGCCGCGACGGGCCGCAGATCAGCGCCGCCATCGATGGTTGCGGCGTCCCGGTGCTCAGCGCGACGGACATGGATGCCGCAGTGCGCATCGCCGCGGCTGAAGCTCGCCCCGGCGATGCGGTACTGCTCTCCCCGGCCTGTGCGAGTTTCGACATGTACCGCAATTACGGCCACCGCGCCGAAGTATTTCGCGCCGCCGTAGCGGCACTGGAAGACACGCAATGAGCACGACGATCCTCTCCAGAGTGCATGCGGACAGCAGCGCGACGAGCACAGAGATCGACCCCTTGCTCCTCTGGCCGGCGGTGGCGCTGCTCCTGATCGGCCTGGTGATGGTCTACTCGGCATCGATAGCGATCGCCGAAGGTTCCGCCTTTACCGGTCACCAACCCGCCTTCTTCCTCGTGCGCCACACGATTTTCATGCTGGTGGGGCTGATCGCCGCGTTGATCGCTTTTCAGATGCCGCTGCGCTTCTGGCAACAACTGGCGCCCTGGTTGTTCCTCGGTGGAGTCATCCTGTTGATTCTCGTCCTGATTCCCGGCATAGGGAAAGTGGTGAATGGCTCGCAACGCTGGATCGGCATCGGCCCGATCAATTTGCAACCCTCCGAACTCATGAAACTTTTCGCCGTGCTGTATGCCGCCGACTACACCACGCGCAAACTTGCTGACATGGACAGTTTCCGCCACGGTTTCGTCCCGCTGGCGATGGTCATGATCATCGTCGCCGCCTTGCTGCTGCGCGAACCCGACTTCGGCGCTTTTGTCGTGATTGTCGGTATTTCGATGGGCATCCTCTTTCTTGGCGGCATGAATGGCCGGCTATTCGCCTTCCTCATCGTTGCCCTGGCAGTCGCTTTTGTCATCTTGATCGTCTCCTCGCCCTACCGCTGGGAGCGCATCATCAGCTACATGGACCCGTGGCGCGACGCCTTCGGCAAAGGCTATCAACTTTCTCACGCCCTGATCGCTTTCGGTCGCGGCGAATGGTTTGGCGTCGGCCTCGGCGCGAGCGTCGAGAAGCTGTTCTATCTGCCGGAAGCACATACCGATTTCCTGCTCGCCGTGATCGGAGAGGAACTCGGCTTCGTCGGCGTGATGACGGTCATCGGCTTGTTCGGCGTATTGACCTGGCGCTGCTTCATGGTCGGCCGTCAAGCCCTGCTGCTCGACCGCCTCTATTCCGGACTGGTAGCGCAAGGCATCGGCATCTGGATCGGCTTGCAGAGTTTCATCAACATGGGCGTCAATATGGGGTTATTGCCCACCAAGGGCCTGACACTACCGCTGATGAGCTTCGGCGGTTCCAGTCTGGTGGCGAACTGCCTTGCCATTGCCGTACTGCTGCGCATTGATTACGAGAACCGCAGACTCATGAAGGGGTTGACCGCATGAGTTACAAAACCATCGTGATCATGGCGGGAGGAACCGGCGGACACATCATGC
>CAZAWN010000230.1:0-3734 GCA_964488825.1 uncultured Methyloversatilis sp.
CGGCGTGAATGCCTTTTCGCGCTACGAGAACGGCAAGACCAAGCCGCCGCTGGCCCTGGTGAAACTGCTCAAGGTTCTCGACCGGCACCCTGATTTGTTGAACGAGATTCGGGCAGCGTAGTCACTTGTCCTATGCATGCGAGATGCACCAAGGACAGGTAGCCGATACGGAGCAGTCGTTCAGCAACGCCAGCCACGGGCAGCTCGTCGGCCTTATGCAAAGCTTTCCATAATGCAGAGGGTTTTTAGCTTAGCGGGCGCGGCCTGCTCTGGTGGTTGAGATCGCGGTTCTACTTCCGCGACCGGTAGGCTAAAAATCCTCTGCATTATGCATAGTCGACGATTATGGAAAGTGGTGTAGGCGGCGGTCCCGACCCGCGTAATTCTGGCGGCGACGATTTGACGGGTGGTTTGGGGTTTGGGTTTCAGGAATGGATAAATGGGTATTGTGGGTTTGCCGCCCGCAGGGCTTTCGGCGGTGTGATCGCGTAGCGATCGGACTGTCTGGCAAGCGAAGCGCGGCAGAGGCGGAGCGGATGGGGTAGAAAGCTGTCCGGCCGGTGAAAGATGCTGGCGCGACACTGGAACCAACCGCCAAGTCAGAGCCAGCGCCGCGCCCGTAGCCAGCAGGCAACGTTGCAGGCGGAGTATGTCACGAAGCGGGCGTTGTCGACGAGACCCATTGGCCCGAGTTGCCGATGGAACTTCTTGGGAGACGCTACCTGTGCGCGGGATGCCGCAGGGCCGTGGAGATCTGCAGTCACTGCGATCGAGGCAATCGCTACTGCAATCGCGCTTGTTCGCAAGCCGCGCGCAAACGTGGCGTGCGGGAAGCCGGGAAACGCTACCAAAGCAGTTTGCCTGGCCGTCATCGCCATGCCGAACGCCAACGCCGCTACCGGGCAAGAATGCAGAAAGTGACGCATCAGGGTTCCCCACCGATAGGGCGGGCTGATCTACTCGCGGCCGAACCGACGGCGCCGGAGACCCCCTTACCTTGTCACTGTTGCTGCTGCCATCGCCCGCTATCGGCGTGGGTGCGACAGGACTTCCTGCGTTGTCGGATTCATTCTTTCCGACCGAACAGGAGCACCTATGGCCCTTACCCCCGAAACTGAAGCTGAAATACTGCGTCGCCACCATGCCGATCACTGGCCGGCCGGCACCATTGCTACCCAACTGAACCTGCACCGCGACAGTATTGTCCGGGTGCTGACCCAGGCCGGCCTGCCCACCCTCAACCGGATCGTGCGGCCTGCGGCCATCGATCCCTACCTGCCATTCATCCTCGAGACCCTGACCCAGTTCCCCCGCCTGCGGGCCAGTCGGCTCTACGCCATGGTCAAGGATCGCGGCTACCCCGGTCGGCCCGATCACTTCCGGCATCTCATCGCCCGTCACCGGCCACGACCGAAGAGCGAGGCCTACCTGCGCCTGCGGACCCTGACGGGGGAACAGTGTCAACTTGACTGGGGACACTTCGGCCACCTGGACATCGGCCAGGCCAAACGTCCCCTGATGGGCTTTGTTGCTGTCCTGTCCTGGTCGCGCGAGATCTTCCTGCGCTTTTACCTCGGCGCCCACATGGAGAACTTCCTGCGTGGCCACGTCGATGCGTTTACCGCCTGGGGCGGCTGCGCCCGAGTCGCGCTGTACGACAATCTGAAGAGCGCGGTCCTGGAACGCCAAGGGTCGGTGATCCGCTTCAACCCGACCCTTCTGGCACTGGCCGGTCATTATCGCTTTGAACCCCGCCCGGTGGCCGTGGCCCGCGGCAATGAGAAGGGACGCGTCGAGCGGGCCATTCGTTACATCCGCGATGCCTTCTTCGCAGGTCGTCGTTTCACGGATATCGATGACCTCAACGCCCAGGCCGCGGCCTGGACCTCAGGTCCTGCTCGTGAGCGGCGTTGCCCGGAGGACGACGCGCTGTCCGTCGGGGAGGCGTTTCTCCAGGAGCGGGAGCGCTTGCTGGCCTTGCCCGGCGATCCCTTCCCCACCGACGAGGTCAAGCCGGTGTCTGCCGGCAAGACGCCCTATGTGCGCTTCGACTGGAACGACTACTCGATCCCGCACGACTGCGTGAGTCGAACGCTGACGGTCGTTGCCGATTGGGCGACAGTGCGCATTCTCGATGGCCAGGCGGTGATCGCCACCCATCCGCGTTCCTATGATCGTGGCCGCCAGATCGAATGTCCGAAGCACATCGAAACCCTGGTCGAACACAAGCGCGCGGCGGGCGCACATCGTGGCGCCGATCAACTGATTAGCTTGATCCCGGCCAGCCGGGAGTTGCTGACGCAGGCCACTGAGCGCGGGGAACCGTTGGGACGGACCGCGCGGGCGTTGAACGAACTGCTGGAGGCCTATGGTACGGTCGAACTGACCGCCGCGATCGCCGAGGCCATGGCGCGTGGCGTGCCGCATCCGAATGCGGTGCGTCTGGCGCTGGAGCGCCGGCGGCAGGCCCGGGAGGAGTCGCCGCACGTCACGATCTCTCTACCCGCCCATGTGAAACGCCGTGATGTACCGGTGCGTCCCCATGCCCTGAATGACTATGACCGACTGATGGAGAGCGATGATGACGAACCGCGCTGATGCCAGGTCCCGCGCCACGGCCTTGCAACTGCATGGCCTGCTGGCCCACTGGCCGGAGTGTGCCGAGGCCCCGTGGCTCGACCCCTTACTGACGTGGGAGGAGACGGAACGCGCCCGGCGTTCCCTTGAGCGGCGCTTGCGTTGTGCGCATATTGGCCGTTTCAAACCGCTGGCGGATTTCGACTGGGCCTGGCCGCAGCAGTGTGACCAGCGGGCGATTGCCGAATTGATGCAGTTGGATTTCCTGTCGTCGGCAACCAACGCCATTCTGGTCGGCGCCAGCGGCCTGGGCAAGACGATGATTGCCCAGAACATCGCCCATCAGGCGGTGATCAACGGCCACACCGTGCTGTTCGCGACCGCCGGCCAGTTGCTCGGCGATTTGGCAGGTCTCGATAGCGATTCGGCGCTGCGTTACCGGCTGAAGCGGTATGCCGCCCCAGATTTGTTATTGATCGATGAGGTCGGCTACCTTTCCTATTCGAATCGCCATGCCGATTTGCTGTTCGAGCTGATCAATCGCCGTCACGAAAAGAAGAGTACTTTGATCACGACCAACAAGGCGTTCTCCGAATGGTCGGAGGTGTTTCCCAATGCCAGTTGCGTGGTGGCGATGATCGATCGCCTGGTGCATCACGCCGAGATCGTCGCCATCAAGGGAGAGTCCTATCGCCGCAAGGAGGCACAGGAGCGCTCGGCCGCGAAATCGAGAAAACGAAAAACCAAGGGAGACGATGCATGAGGCATCATCAGCCTTCCGGCCTCCGCCACGGCCTGCCTCTGCTGATCGATCAAAACTGGTCGCCCGAGCAGGTCATGGCGGTAATCGAACTGCTCGACGATTTGCGCGAGTGCATCTGGGCTCACTACGAATCTGTCCTGCTCGACAAATTCGCAACCGATCACGTTACCCGCCACGACGTCAACATCTCAGATCCACCGTTCTGATTCGTCGTCACTACCAAAACCACAGGGGGCCTCACGGCCCCCTGTGTCGTTCACTCAACCACATCTTCTCGCCGCCAATTTGCACCGCCAGATTACGACACCATATTTCTACGGTAATTCACAGCCGGCAACAGTCCAGTGTAGTCCGCCCATGAAGGCGATTGATGGTTGCGGATCGCAGCCGCCAC
>CAZAWN010000231.1:0-3719 GCA_964488825.1 uncultured Methyloversatilis sp.
TCGTGCGACAGCGCCTCGACCGCCGCTTCGTCGCTGGCGAGGAGTTGGCGGGCCACCGTTTCCCAGTGTGGAGCGCCACACTCAATAAGGATCTGCAAGGGTGCCGTCTCGCCAGCGCCGAGTTTCGCAAAGTCATACCCCGCCAGGGCCGGCCACAGTTCGCGCCGCATGCCGTCGAAGTTGGCGAACCAGAACCATAGCGAGGACCAGGCTTGCCGCTTGATGAGGGCGGGCAGGGTGACGAGACTGTCAGCAAGGTTGTCGCGCACGGCACGCATGAGAATCTCGGCACGACGCTTTTTCGCGCAGGCGAGGCTGTCCTCCCAGCCGGTCCCGAGCAGTTTCCCGGCGGCGTGCTCGCCGCGTTCATGGAGGATCAGCGTTTCGGTCTCGGCGTCGGTCATGCGTTCCAGGGCGGCGTGCGGATCGGCTGCGTAGTCGTAAGCCCCCAAAGCCAGCGCCATGGCGCCGGGCGTCTTTTTCATCGCCCAGGCTTCGGCCTTCTCCCAGAGCCATTGGCACAAGGCCTCGCGCCGCACGATCACCGTGCCGCCCTGCAAGGCGGCGGGAAGCGCCGTCAGGTCGCGGGCATATTCGCGCTCGCAGACCAGCACGGTCAAACCCTCTTCTTCGTGCTTGCGGTCGAGCCGCCCGAGAAAGAAATGGGGCTTGCCGAAGCGACCGATGCCGGCACCGTACACCAATCCGTGCGGCTGAATCGCGCGATTGACTGACGCCGCATCGAATGGTTCGTAATATGCATCCGCCACGGGCAGCGGGCCAAAGTCCTCATCGACCAAGGTTTCCCACAGCGCTTCGCGCGCGTTCAGCCAGGTACCCACTTCCGGACGCGCGAGCGGATCGCCGAGCGGGATGCCCGCTTCCCAGCGGTAGAACTCACGCATTTCGAGCAGGTAGGTACACAAGGTCATGTCGCGCGCGTGGCGCGCATCGGCGATGTGGCAGTTGCGCTGTACGGCGGCTACCAACGAGTCGAATGCGGGAATCATGTCTTTGGCGCACTGCGCTTGCGAATCTGCCAGTGCGCCACGCCCTGCACGATGCGCGAGAAGGGCAGGTTTTCGAACGCGCCGTATTCGGCCTGGGCCAGCCGCACCAGTTTGAGCACGTCGGGGGCATGCGCTTCGGGGTCGAGCAAATCCTTCAGACCGACCAACCCGCCGCACTGCACCTTCATGGTCATCGCGTGCGGCAGAATGCGTTGCGCGTCCTTGATCTTGAGCGCGAAGGTGGAATTCTGCCGCAGCAGCGTCAGCAATTGCCCGCAGGCGGCGCGCGTCAGCGGTTCTCGGCAGGCCACCAGATCACGTTCGGCCAGGGACAGCCGCTGCGCCGCCTCGCAGGCTGCCGCCTGGCACAGCAGCGCCTTTTCGAAAACGCAGGGGAGAGGATTGATCTGTTGGCGGGTCTGGTGGTAACTGTGCTCGTCCATCACCGACTCTCTCTATCGAGCGCAGCGAGCCGCAAGTTTCCCCCGCCCTGGGGCGGGGGCTGGGGGGTGGGGGGACATTGTTTACCAGTCGTCGCCGGTGAGCGGTTCGGCCTGGCGCACCGTGTTGAATGCCTCCTCGGCCTGCAGTACGTTTTCGCCGTAGATGACCTTGATGGCGTTGCGATCCAGACCCTCGGCCTGGCGCATTTCCTTGGCTGCCGCCGAGGCTTCCTTGAACTTGTCGAACTCGGTCAGCTTTTCAAGCTGCTTGACCGGACCGATCTGGGTGACGCGAAAAATGTAGTAAGGCATGACTGTCCTAATCGAGGTAGCGCTAATCAATGTAGCGCTTTGCGGCCTTGCGACGGCCGGGCTTGGATTTCTGGATGATCACTCCCTTGATGACCGATAAATCGGGAATGCTCGCTGTCGGGTACTTGGGGTTGAGCGGGCGTAATTTCCAGTCCCCCGCACATCCCGCCAGTTGCCGGAAGATCCACTCATCGGCCAGCCAGGCCATCACATAGGAACCGTCGCGCGCCAGGCCGTCGGGTTCGATGATGATGATGTCACCTTCGACGAACTCGGGTTCCATGCTATCGCCCAGCACCATCAACGCGAAGGATTCGCCGCCGCTGCAGTGATCGAGCGCGGCATCCGTCTCGGGCTCGGCCGCCGGGACGACCGGAATGGGAAAAGGTTTTTTCGCCTGGAGAAATTCGTTCATGTCATTCGCTCAACCAGCGTACCAGATAATAAAGACGGAAGCCCTCCGATGAGCGCGACGGCCCCATCACTTCGGCCGCATGCAGGTTTTCGGCGGGCGCCTGACGCTGCAAGGCCAGTTCGGCCGAGGCGACCACTTCGACGACGTTTTCGGGAAAGCGGTTGCGCTTCTTCCTGACCGCCGGTGCAGCCTGCACCAGGGCGAAATGCTGCTGCACCAGATGCGGGGCTTCCGCATCGAGATAAACGCCACCTTTCATACCACTCCTCTCAACACCCGCAAATGCGCAATGATAGGCGCGAACAGCGGTTCGAGATGACGTCGCATCAGCGGGCCGATCGCGGTCGTCTTGCTCAGGATCGGCTCGGCGCTAGCCTGCGAAAGCTGCGACAAGGCATCCAGCGCCGCCAGTTCGGCCGGCGGGAGCGGCAAATTCGTCGCCCGGCCGGCGCCGAAATACTGCCCGAGCAGGTCGAAGAGCAGATACACCGCTTCGTGCGCCGGCGGCTTTTCCAGCGCCAGTTCGGCAACCTTCAGATAACTCTGACCTCCCCCCGAGTAGCAGCGCGTGAGCAGTCGCACTGCCGGCGTATCGGGCAATCCTTCCGGCAGGACACGCGCTGTCTCTGGCGGCAGATCGTCGGGCAGGCTTTCGAGAAAGCCGATCAGATAGTGCGGACGGCGCTTGCCCTTGGCCCAAAGTTGCTCGCGCTGTTCAGCGTCAAGCAAGCCGGCGGCCAACACGACACGCACGCTATGCATCGCAGCGACGGGGTCTTCTTCAAAGGGCAGATGCTCGATCAGGTAGTCCGCCAGCACGCGCCCCATCTCGCCGGCGCGTACTGCAGGATGCAGCAGCATGGTGCGGGCAATTTCCCGCGTCGCCAGATTTTCGCCCGCCCACCAGACGCGCCGCGCCAGTTCGTCGGTCAAGCCGGCGGCGTAAGCGACCGCCATCACGGCTTCGGGCGCGCCCAGTTTGAGCAGCGCTTCGAGGTTCTTTTCGCTCGCCTGCCCCATGCGCGTCCAGCGGCGCAGATGCACCGGGTAGCCGCCCGGCGAATCGAGGGCGTGGCCGCCGAGAAACTCGCGGACATGCTGGAAATAGCGATCGGCGCGACCGACCGGATGCAGCGGGATGCGCGCCTCGCCCTTCGGCGTCAGCGCATACAGCATGCGTGCGCCTTCGTCGATGCGCACCGCCAGCAACGCGCCGGCCAGCAGCACATTGAGACGCAGGGCGTCTTCGGGGGCAAGAGGCTCCAGAGGGTTCGTCATGGCGCGAACATAGCATTGTCGCTATACGACTCGGACGAAGATTTCCGGCCCGACTTTGGCGGCATCAAGGTAACGGGAAAAGCGGGGAAGCAAGCGCTCACAACAGCAGGTTGCCGAGGACAAGCGGCCGACCCTGCGACCGCTCGTGGGCCTGGGCAAGAAACAGCTCCGCCGCCGACAGGGCATCGCTCAAGGCATGGTGCGCCGGATAGCGTGGCAAGTGGTAACGCTTACGCAACGCGCCGAGACGCAGCGCACCGG
>CAZAWN010000232.1:0-3705 GCA_964488825.1 uncultured Methyloversatilis sp.
TGACCCTCCTGCGTTATGCATCACGGATTCGACACCCAAATCGTAACGTTTCGGAACCGTCAGCCCAACATCATCACATTGTTTTTTATCGGTTTTTCTTAAGGTAGTGCCATTGGGGTCAGATTTCAATGCAAATTACCCTTGCATCTGGGGCAACTCTTAACGAGAGTCAGCATTGATGATCAGCGCCTCAACATCGGCCCGGCATAGCAGCGCCTGCACGCGGGCGTGTAGGCCGCGCACTACCATCGGCAGCGGCTGGCCGTCCGGGTCATGCGTCTGTGCCGCGCTGGTGATCCAGGCCCGCAGTCCCGACTGCGCAAGCGCAGTCTTCTCGCGCTGCGCTGATACGAGGTCGGCCACGGCAAGCAGCGGAATGCGGCCATCGCCACCGCCCATCAACCGGTCGAGGAAGGCCGGCAAGTGGCTGCGGGAAATCTCAGCACCACCGAGCAGCGGCGCGGAGTTCACTTCGTTGACAATCGCCCCGTTCGCATGCCAAGGCACAGTGATGTCCGGCGTGATGATGTCTATGCCGGCGACGTTCAGCGAAAACAGCTTCGCGGCGGCGAGCGCAACGGCAAGGTTGTCCGGGTGAACGATCGTCGTAACCTCGACATCAACCCCGCCCCATCCGGTGGATTCGATACGCCGCAAGGCCACTGCCTGCCCCACAGCCGGTACGCTGTCTGCGCTCAATCCGTTGCGAGCCAGTTCCGCTTCGGCTAGTGCATCGAGCGGCTTGAGGTCAGAACGCTGCCAAGGCGGCCGCCAAGCATCCTCAGCCAGTCCCTGCTCGATCAGTGCGCGTACGCTCGAACGGCCATCGCCGCAAACAGACATCGGCCCGCGCTGCACCGCGTACAACAGCCTGCCGTCCTGCACGAACAGGCGGTGGCACAGCCCCGGGACCTGCCGTTCGACGATAACCTGCTTGGATCGAGACAACGCGCGCGCAGCTTCAAATGCGCTCAACAGCGCCACTTCTCCGTCGATGTCCACAGTGACGCCCTCGCCACGATCGAGATCGGCTGGTTTGACAACCAGCGGATAACCGAGCTCTCGCGCCGCGTCCTTCGCTTGGTCTGAGTTCAGTACGACCTTATGTACCGGCGCCGGCAGCCCAGCCATATGAAGCAGGTTGGCGGTGACATGCTTGCTCTGGGCAAGTTTCGAGCCGAGTGCAGAATCTGCCTCCACCATACTGCGGTCCAACCGCCGCGCTCGCGCACCCCAGCCGAGCTGGTATACACCCATGCCAAGGTGGAAATACGGAATGCCGAGTTCGTGCGCCACCGCCAGCACCGGTATCGTCGATGCGCCGGCTGGCACAAGGGCTTTCAGCGGCATCACCAGTTTGCGCTCAATCTGGGCATACACGGTGGCGATTACGTCCGGAGTCGGCGCCGTGCGCTCAATCCAGGCAATCATCTTCAGCGCTCCTTTGAGAGCCCCGATATAGACAGCACGCGGCAAGAACGGTTCGATCGGCACGCGCCAAGTGATCTGCCACTGGGGTGTACCGCCTTCTTTTCCGTCGCTAGTGTCGGCGGGGGTAGCGGTGCCGGCCCACTTCAATCGGCAACTGTTGATTGTGAGCGGTGTAAACAGCGGTACACGCGCTAGTGTCAGAAGGAGGCGCGACAGTTGTTCGAATACGGCCAACCGTTGGCTGGCCGAATCCTGCAACGCCACCAGCGCAGGTGGCAACTGCGGCGGCGGTCCCCAGTCCGGTTTTCCGAGGAGTGGTGCGGCCCAATCGGCGACCGTGGCCGGCATTGGCCGAGTTAGTGGTAATTTGACCTCGAATTTCTGGTCGCCTGCAAAGCGGCGTGGTAGCGCTGGCGGCTGCGATGGGCTGCCGTGATTCAAAGGGCCGATGGATAAGGAGGAGGCACGTGGGGAGCGCAGTATTTCGGCCGTAACCTGTTCGATCAGTGCGCGCCGCAACAATTTGCCCATTGCATTGCGCGGGAACTCAGGAACCGTCAGGCAACGGCGCGGCATCCGATTGCCGAGCCGCTCCCCAATCTCGCGCAGGAAGGCGTCGGATACGAAACCGGGCTCTGGAATGATCGCTACAAAGGGAATTTGCTGGTGCATCTGGCTCGGCACACCGAACGCGCAGGCATCACGCACGCCTGCGCATAAGCGCGCGGCCTGTTCGATCTCACTTGGGTAGATGTTGATGCCGTTGAATATGATTAAGTCATCTGCGCGGCCGAAGAAGGCCAAGCGCCCGTCGGCTGACATCCGGCCGAGGTCGCCTGGCAGGAACCAGCCTCCGTGTAGACCAGAAACCCAATCGCCCGAAGGGTCGAGGTAGCGCACGTCGAGGCTGTCATCCGCGAAGCGAACGGCGATCTGGCCAGTCTGCCCAGCTGGTAACGGCTGGCCTGCGGCATCTAGGATCTGCACGACGACGCCAGCCAGCGGCTGGCCGATATCACTGGCATCCGCCGGCAGTAAGGAAGCAGTCACATGTGGGGTGGTTGCGGCCAGGGGGGGCCCGCTGATGGGGCCGAGTTCGCTGACGGCATACGTGTTGACCAGCGCAGGTGTCACTCGCCGGCGGACCTGAGCCGCCAGTTCTGGGTTGATCGTCGAGGATGTCGACTCCAGTCCCGGCGTATGTGGAAACAGCAGACCGACGTTCGGGGCCATTTCGACTAGCTGTGCCAGATGGAGCGGCACGCCAAAGAGCATGCCGATTCGATACTGGTTGATTAGCGCTACGGTGTCGGCCAGCGAAACGCCGGGCCGCAGCGGGTATACGGTTTCCCCCGCGCATAGTTGGAAGAACAGCCGATGCCGGGCCGCGCCAAAGTGTGACAGTGTGAACGATAGAAAGCCTCCAGTGCTCTCGCCCACGGTCTCGAGATAGCGCTGGCGACGAAACGCGATTTCCTGCTGACGCGGAATGAACACCTTCGATCGCCCAGTGGTCCCGGAGGATGCTCGCACCAGCCATGGTCGCTCAGCATAATTGGCTAGTGCCGGCCAGTGGGCCGGGTCCACAAGTGCTGGCAGATCGGCTTTGCAGGAGATCGTCTGCGCAGTGATCGCACAAGCTGGATCATCGGTAACGCAAGCGCTGATGCCGACCCGGCGCAGCACCTCGCGCTCGACCTCGCTGGAAGCGGACGTCGGGTAGATTCCGATGCCGAGCACGGTGAGCGCCGTGAACTGCACGAGATCGATGAGCGGATCTGCAACACGCAGGGCGACATGCTCGTGGGTCACGATGCCAGACGCCGTCAGTGCCTGCACCGCCGCAGCAACGCGACCGGCGAACTCGGCGTACGTGACCGTTTGCATTTTTTGATCGCGCTTGATGATCAGCGCCGGTTTTCCTGGCTGGCGATGGGCATGCTCGAAAATTGGTTCTGCGAGGTTCAGCGGCTTCAGCGCTATATCGGCTCGGGCAATGCCGGATATCCGGGTCTGGTTTAGCTTGGTCAGTGCTGTCATGTGGTTACGCTCGAAGCAGCCTGTACGTAAGGTAGTAACTCCAGACTCTAGTGTATGGGCGCCTTCGTGCTTCTGCCTATCGTCGAACCAGAATTGCCACGCAGGCGGTTTTAAACGCTGCGTGAAAGCTCACTTTCGCGTCTAGCAGCCTGTCGGACTTCCCTTCAAATCCTGGATAATTCGGCACCCCAGAGATCCCCAGTCACCGATGAGCCGCTTCCGCCCAGTAGATCG
>CAZAWN010000233.1:0-3693 GCA_964488825.1 uncultured Methyloversatilis sp.
TACCACCACTGGATCATCGCGTCCTGCACGCCGGCGTAGGCCGAGTAGGACTTGGGCGTCAGCCAGCCATTGGCAAACACCGGCATCGCGGCACTATTGACGAGGTGCAGGATGGCCACGGTCAGGATGAAGCCGCCAAAGAACCAGTTGGCGACGTAGATATGGCTTACCTTGCGCTTCACCAGTGTGCCGAAGAAGACGATCGCGTAGGACACCCAGACCAGAGTGATCAGGATGTCAATCGGCCACTCGAGCTCGGCGTATTCCTTGCCGGAAGTGAAGCACAGCGGCAGCGAGAGGGCCGCCAGCACAATGATCAGTTGCCAACCCCAGAAAGTGAAAGCCGCCAGCCCCGGTGCGAACAAGGGAGTATGGCTGGTGCGCTGCACGCAGTAGTACGAGGTGGCGAACAGCGAACAGCCGCCGAACGCGAAAATCACCGCGTTGGTGTGCAGCGGGCGCAAACGTCCGTAGCTGAGAAACTCGTGCACGTTCAACTCCGGCCAGACCAACTGGGCGGCAATGATGACGCCGACCAGCATGCCGACGATGCCCCAGATTACGGTCATCACAGCGAACTGGCGCACGACTTTGTAGTTGTAAGTCGCTTGCGATTGCATGATGGTTTTCACCCCTCTCATTAAAAAAAAACAAAAACCGCGCCCCCATTTTTCCTTCCCCGGAGGTTCGCCGCGCAGGATACTGCACATTGGGTGCGACAATTTGACCTAGGTCAACTTTTTTGAAAGACAACGCTACTTATACGGCCATTAGCTATTATTTTGGCGTAAAAAAAGGGTGCGCATTTCGCGCACCCCCAACCCCAACAGAGAGACTAACCGATGAAACCGTGTCGGAACCCAACTCAAACGCTCCGCCACAACGGCGCGAAGTATGGGGCAGCACAGACTCAAACGCTTTGATCTGCGTCAACAGATGCGCGCTTACTGCTTTCTTGCGTGTCGGATGCCGGGGGGCGGTCGTCGTCCATCAGGACGCGGTAGGCCGGACCTTCGAGATCTTCCATCTGACCGCTTCTCAATGACCACCAGAACACCGCACCGATGGCAAATACCAGCACGACCGACACGGGAATGAGTAGGTAGAGGATTTCCATTGGGGATCAGGCCTGCTTTTGCAGGCGCAATGCGTTCAAGACCACCAGCAGGGAACTCGCCGACATGCCGATCCCCGCCATCCAGGGCGTTACCCAACCGGCCATCGCCAGTGGTATCGCCACCATATTGTAGGTAAACGACCACAGCAGATTCTGGTGAATGACGCGCAGCGTGCGGCGCGCCAGCGCAACGCCCTCGGCGAGATGCACGGGATCGTCCGAAAGCAGCACCACGTCGGCCTGCCCGCGCGCCAGATCAGTGCCGCCGCCCATCGCCACCGAAACATGCGCCTGTGCCAGCACCGGCGCATCGTTCACTCCATCGCCGACCATCGCCACGGTGGCGCCGCCAGCCTGCACTTCGCGCAGATAGGCGTGCTTCCCTTCCGGCGTCATGCCGCCGCGAAATTCTGTCACACCGAGCTGTTGCGCCACGGCCGCCACGGTTTGCGGCGCATCGCCAGAGAGAATGGACACACTCACCCCCAGCGCACGCATACGCTCGATCGCCTGTTTCGCCCCCGGTCGCAAGGCATCGGCGATGCGGAACCAGGCGCGCCAGCCGTGCGTATCACCCAGCGCTACCACGCTGTCGCCCGCCGCCAGCCACTCGACCATCTGTTCCGGCATGGCCTGGCCGTGCAATTCGGCAACAAAGGCAGGCACACCAATGCGCACAGTCGCCCCCTCCGCTTCCGCTTCCACCCCCTTGCCCGTCACGGCGCGCAAGTGAGCGACAGATGCCGTCGCGCCAGCGCCGACTTTGGCCAGCAAAGCCCGGCCGAGAGGATGCTCGGAAGCCTGTTCGAGCGCCCGCACACTGGCAAAGACGGCATCCTGACCCACGCCGTCAGCCAACGCCACAGCCACTACCGAAGGTCGCCCCACGGTAAGCGTACCGGTCTTGTCGAAGACCCAGTGGCCCGCCCGCGCCAGCGTCTCGATGGCATGGCCACGCGTTACCAGCACACCGCCGCGCGCCAGTGTCCCGGTGGCCACCGTCAGCGCCGCCGGCGTCGCCAGCGACAGGGCGCAGGGACAACTCACCACCAGCACCGCCACGCAAATCCACAGGGCTTGCGAGGGGTCGGTATTCCACCAATAGATCCAGGTGGCAATCGCCAGCACCAATAAGACAGAGACAAAGCGCATGGCGATACGGTCGGCCAGTTGCACCAACGCCGGCTTCTCGGTGGCCGCCTGCTCCATCAGCCGCCGGATCGAGGCCAGCCGCGTGGCTTCGCCCACCCGTTCGAGACGCACCACCAGCGGGCTGCCAACATTCACGCTACCGCCCGTCACCACATCGCCGACCCGCTTCGCCACCGGCAGGCTTTCGCCGGTCAGCAAGGATTCGTCGCTGGAACTTTCGCCCTCGATCACCGTGCCGTCGCCGGGAATCGTCTCGCCCGGTCTGACGCGCACGCAATCGCCGGCCGCCAGATTCGCCACCGCCACGCGCTCCGCCTCGCCCGCCGGCCCCGGCAGCAAGCGCTCGCAAAACGCCGGGATCGCCTTGGCCATCGCCTCGATGCCGCGCGCCGCCTTCTGCCGCGCCATCATTTCCAGATAACGGCCCGACAGCAGGAAAAACACGAACATCGTCACCGAATCGAAATACACCTCGCCGGCCTCCACCAGCGTCGCCCAGACGCTCGCCGCAAACGCGACACCAATGCCCAGCGCCACCGGCACATCCATGCCGACGCGGCGAAACTTCAAGTCGCGCCAGGCATTGGTGAAAAACGGCGCCGAGGAATAGAACATCACCGGCAGGGTGAGCAGGAAACTCGCCCAGCGCATCAGTTGCTCGATATCGGCCGTCATGTCGCCCTTGGCCAGATACACCGGCACGGCGTACATCATCACCTGCATCATCCCGAAGCCGGCGACAAACAGACGCCACTGCGCAGTGCGGCGTTCTTTCTGGGCGAGTTGCTCGGAGCGCGTCGCATCATAGGGGTGGGCGCGGTAGCCGATGGCCTGAATCGCTTCGAGAATCGCCGACAGCCGGGTGAGATTCTCGTCCCAGCGCACCCGTGCCCGGCGCGTGGCGTAGTTGATGTCGACTGCCGTCACGCCCGGCTGCTTGGCGATATGTGATTCGTTGAGCCAGACGCAGGCTGCGCAGGTGATGCCTTCGAGAATCAGCGAGGCCTCGCGCTCGTGCTCGCCCACCGGGCGGACAAAATTCTTTTGCACATCGGGATGATCGAACAGCCCGAGTTCCTGCAGGGCGGCCGGCAACGCCTCGCGCGGCGATTCGGGCAGCGCGTCGCGGTGTTTGTAATAGTCGGTCAGGCCATTGGCGACAATGGCCTCGGCCACCGCCTGGCAACCGGCGCAGCACAAGGCGCGATGCTGGCCATCAATGTCGACGCCGAAATGAGCGCCCTGCGGTATCGTCAAGCCGCAGTGATAACAATCGTCCCCGTTGGCCACGCGCGCTTACTTCGCCGGCAGGCGCGCCACGCCCAAGCCCGAAGCCCCGCCGGCGACGATGAAAACACTATCCTTGATCTGCATGGAAATCTCCCGATGTTTTTCGGGATTCTACAGGGAGCGACTCAGCCGCC
>CAZAWN010000234.1:0-3672 GCA_964488825.1 uncultured Methyloversatilis sp.
GGCTTTCCTGCACAGGCGCAGACGTTGCACTACCTCGGTCAGCAGGTCGTGCCGCATGGCTTCGAATTCGCCGGAACCACCGTGGGAGGATTGTCCGGGCTGGATTACGACGCGGCAACGCAGCGCTTCGTGGCCATTTCGGATGATCGCTCGGAGCGGCAGGCGGCGCGCTTCTATACGCTGGAACTTGACCTGGCTGCTTTCAACACTCAGTCCGAACCGGGCTTCTCGGGCGTGCGCTTTGTCACGGTGACGTCCTTGACAGACGCCACCGGAAAAGCGCATGCATCGGGCACAGTCGATCCCGAAGCCATCCGCTTCGCCGGCAAGGATAGCCTGTGGTGGACCAGCGAGGGGCACGCGCGCAATGGTGTCCCGCCGGCCATCGAAGAAGTCGGCGCTGGCGGGACGGCACTGCGTCAGCTGGCCTTGCCCGAGCATGTCCTGCCGGGGCCGGGTCGGGGCGTGCGCCACAACCTGGCCTTCGAAAGCCTCGCGCTGCTGGCGGGCAAACTCTACGTCGGCTCTGAAAATGCACTGTTCCAGGACGGCCCCGCCGCTGATCTGGACCAGCCGAGTCCGGCGCGCATTCTGGTGTTCGATGCCGCCAGCGGTGCGCGACTCGCCGAGCATGTTTATCGGGTGGACGCTGTCCCCGTGGCGCCTGCGATTCCGGGCTTGTTCCGCACCAACGGACTGGTCGAACTGCTGGGCGGCGAAGGCTTGCTGCTGGCCCTCGAACGCAGCTATGTGATGGGCGTCGGTAACGGCGCGCGCATCTATCGACTTGAACTTTCCAAGGCCAGCGATGTCGCCGGCCTGGCGACGCTCAGGGACGCCGCCTATCAACCCGTCGCCAAACACCTGCTGCTCGATCTCGCCACGCTGGGCATCCCGCTCGACAACCTCGAAGGCATGAGCTGGGGCCCGCGCCTGCCGGACGGCCGGCACACGCTGATTCTGGTGGCGGACGACAACTTCAGCGCGCGCCAGCGCACACTATTTCTCGCCTTTGCGGTGGACGGGCTCGACTGAATGAAAGTGGATGGAGTGTCGCGAAAACTGTTACGCGACACCAATCCAGTGGTAGTGTCGCGATTTGGCCATTACGCGACAATAAATCATGCCTAGCCCCCTATCGACACGAGACCTGGAGATGGTGCTTGATGCGCTGGGTCGCTTGCCCGACGGCGCAAGCATCGAGGAGATTGAGTCGGCCCTCTTCAACCCTCCCCATCGGCGGACTTTGCAGCGCTGGCTTAACACCTTGATTGCGCAGGAGCGCGCCTACCGCGTCGGCCAAGGTCGCGCTAGCAAGTATCGACGCGGGAAGCGGGTCTATTTTTCAGGGCAAACCGCCCTCAGGCTGGTTACAACGGCTGACTTTGAAATTCACTTTCCTTTGTCGCCAGAGGCCAGGGAAATTGCCGATCTCGTTCGACAACCCCTGTTGCAGCGTAAGCCCGTCGGCTACAACCGCGCATTTTTGGACGACTATCGCCCCAACGAAAGTGCATACCTGTCGAAACCCATTCGCGAAGAATTGCATGCGCATGGGCAGGTTGTCGGCAGCGATACGCCGGCAGGAACCTACGCGCGGCAAGTGGCCAGTCGCCTCCTGATCGACCTGTCCTGGAACTCCAGTCGACTTGAAGGGAACACCTATTCCCTGCTCGAAACGGAAAGGCTGCTTTCCGCTGGCGAGGCCGCGACCGGGAAAGACGCACTCGAAGCGCAGATGATCCTGAATCACAAAGCTGCGATCGAGTTTCTCATCGACTCTGCCGACGACATCGGCTTCAATCGCTACACACTGCTCAACCTGCATGCCCTATTGGCCGACAACTTGCTCGCCGATCCGACTGCCAGCGGTCGTCTGCGTAGTATCCCGGTGGGCATTGGACAAACCACATTCCTGCCGCTGGAAGTGCCTCAACGAGTCGAGGAGTGTTTCGATCAGGTACTCGACACTGCTGCAGCCATTCGCGACCCATTCGAACAGGCTTTTTTTGCCATGGTGCATTTACCTTACCTGCAGCCGTTCGAAGACGTCAACAAACGCGTGTCCCGGCTGGCAGCCAACATCCCGCTGATTCGGCACAACCTGTGTCCGCTGTCCTTTGTCGATGTTTCGCAGTCGATCTATATCGGGGCCATGATGGGTATCTACGAACTCAATCGGACAGAGTTGCTCCGCGATGTGTTCGTCTGGGCCTACAAACGTTCGTGCTCACGCTACTCGGCAGTACGCCAGTCGTTGGGCGAGCCCGATCCATTTCGCCTGAAGCATCGCCAACTCGTCACTCAGGGGGTTGCCGATGTAGTGCATGGAAAAATGAACAAACTGCAAGCGGTAAACCATATTCGGCGTCTTGTGCAAGAACGAGTCATCGCGGAGGATCGCGCACGATTGATCGAAATTGTCGAGACCCAGTTGCTCAGTCTCCATGAGGGAAACATTGCTCGCTATCGCATCCGTCCCAGTGAGTATCGGGCTTGGCGCGAGGTCTGGAAGTGAAGTCGGAAAGGCTCTTTCGCCGAAACTCAGCCTGTCATCGTGCAGACATTTCCGGGCCCTACAGTGGGCGACCCGAACCTGGAACCAAGAGATGAAATCAACCCGCCCCCTGCTTGCTCTCACCGCTTCCCTGGCCTGCATCGGCTTCGCGCCGTCGGTCGCCGCTTCTCCGCTTGCCGTCAAAGTCGAATTCACCGCCACGCCGACGCCGACTTCCGGTGATGAACTGATCAAGACGTATACAACATCCGTTGCCAAAGTCACATTCGCCGACGGCACGATGCGCGACTACCCGCTTTCCTATGTTTCGCTGTTCAAGAACACCGACCGGATCAGCCAAGTGAAGGGCAGGAAGTATGCCGCCGGACAGGTGTTCGATGCCGAGATGAACCCGGTGATGGAACCGCAAGGCGATCCGGTCATCGTCGAAACCGCCGACGCCAACAGCCTGCTTAAAGTGGGCGACAAGCTGTTCCTCGTCAATCACTGGGAATACGACGACGTACTGGCCGATGGCCAGACCGCGTACAAGACGAAGAACTGGTACAGCCGCATGCCGATGCACATGAGTCTCTCAGAACTCGCGCAGGACATGGACGGCCGCCTCAAAGTGAAGGCGCAGCGGCCCATCGATTTTTCCTCGGTGCATGGTGCGTGGATTCTCTGCTTTGGCTCGCAGACGCCGTGGAACACCCACCTTGGCGGCGAGGAGGATTACGATCTCTACTTCGTGCCGGGCGAGAAGGCCTTCAAGACCACGCAGGCCGGGGTGAAGGCGATGAGCGAGATCTACTTTCGCGGTAAACGCCAAGCCAATCCCTACCACTACGGTTACCCGCTCGAAGTCAAAGTGAATGAAGACGGCAGCACCGAGGCAACCAAGCATTACCAGATGGGGCGGGGCACCTGGGAAATGGCGCTCTTCGCCAACGACGGCCGCACTGCCTTCTTCGGCGACGACGGCAATTATTCCGGGTTGTTCATGTTCGTTGCCCACAAGCAAAACCTGCCCAAGGCCGGCGGCACGCTCTACGCGGCAAAGTGGCTGCAAACCTCGCCGGACGGGTCGGACGGCGGCACGGCCGATTTCCAGTGGATCAGGCTGGGTTCCTCGCATTACAACGAGATCAAGGCCATGATCGACGGCGGCATCA
>CAZAWN010000235.1:0-3624 GCA_964488825.1 uncultured Methyloversatilis sp.
GGGCGAAAATCCATGTGGGCGAGAATGTCTCGGTCGATATCGATCCCGGGGGCGATTTCGGTCAGTTCCAGCCCCTCTGCGCAGAGCTTGAAGACGCAGCGTTCGGTGATGTAAAACACGGTCTGGCCGCGTTTCCAGGCTTGCGTGCCGCTGAAGGTGCGGTGCTCGACTTCTGTGATGAACTTGCGTGCCTTGCCTTCCTTGAGGATGCGCAGTTGGCCATTTTCAACGGCAATCTCCAGGTTGCCGGCGGTGAAGGTGCCGACGAACACCACCTTGCGTGCGGTCTGCGAAATGTTGATGAAGCCCCCGGCGCCTGCCAGCCGTGGGCCGAACTTGCTGACATTGAGATTGCCTTCCCGGTCGGCCTGGGCGAGTCCGAGGAAGGTAATGTCGAGGCCGCCGCCGTCGTAGAAATCGAACTGGCTGGGCTGGTCGATGATCGCCTGGGTGTTGGTGGCCGCGCCAAAGTTCAGGCCCCCGGCAGGGATGCCGCCGACCACTCCGGGCTCGGCGGTCATGGTCATGGTGTCGAGGATGTTTTCTTCAGTGGCGACGGCAGCCACGCCTTCGGGCATGCCGATGCCAAGATTCACGACCGCGCCGGGGGAGAGTTCGAGGGCGGCGCGACGTGCGATGATCTTGCGTTCGCTCATTTCCATCGGCGGGATGGCGGAAAGGGGTACCCGGATCTCACCCGAGAAGGCCGGGTTGTACTGCTCGATGAAGGTTTGCATGTGATACTCGGGTTTCTCGGCGACGACGATGCAATCGACGAGAATGCCGGGAATCTTGACGTGGCGCGGATTGAGCGAGCCGCGTGCGGCGAGGCGTTCGACCTGGGCAATGACGATACCGCCCGAGTTGTGCGCAGCCATGGCGATGGCCTGGGCTTCCAGAGTCAGCGCTTCCTTTTCCATCGTGATATTGCCGTCCTGATCGGCCGTGGTGCCGCGGATCAGGCCGATGTTGATCGGGAAGGCCTTGTAGAACAGGTATTCCTCGCCGTCGATCTCCATCAGCCGAACGATGTCCATACCCATATCACGTGTGCGTTGATTCAACTTGCCGCCGCCGTGGCGCGGATCGACAAAGGTGCCGAGACCAATGCGCGTCAGCGTGCCGGGCTTGCCCGCGGCAATGTCGCGGAACAGGTGGGCGATCACGCCCTGCGGCAGGTTCCAGGCCTCGATGCGGTTACCGACGGCGAGCTCCTGCAGCCGCGGCGCAAGCCCCCAGTGCCCGCCGATGACGCGACCCACCAGACCCTCGTGGCCGAGATGGTTGAGGCCGCGCTCCTTGCCGTCGCCCTGGCCGGCGGCATAGACGAGGCTGACATTGCGTGGTGTGGCGGTTTCGAGAAAGCGTTCTTCCAGAGTCACGGCGAGGTTTTCGGCAAAACCGATGCCGACAAAGCCGCCCGTGGCGATGGTGTCGCTGTCGCGGATCAGATCGATCGCCTGACGGGCGCCGACGACCTTGTTGGCGTCGGTAATGCCATGCTCGGCGAGCAGCGGATTTTTCATAGGCAGCGCCTCCCCTCCGTGTTGTTGTGGCTGGCTTGCTCTGCCAGCGTAGGTATCTTATGCGATTCGCCGCACGGTGGCATGGCAAGATCGGTAGAATCCGCCGCCATGAAAACCAACTTCCTCGATTTCGAACAGCCAATCGCCGAACTCGAAGCCAAGATCGAGCAACTGCGTTTCGTCCAGGACGACTCCGCGGTCGATATTTCCGACGAGATCGGCCGGCTCGAAGGCAAGAGCGCCGCGCTGGTCAAGGACATCTACGCCAAGCTGACACCCTGGCAGATCGCCCAGGTGGCACGCCATCCGCAGCGGCCCTATACCCTCGATTACATCGAGTCGATGTTCACCGATTTCGTCGAACTTCACGGCGACCGCGCCTATGCCGACGACCATGCCATCGTCGGCGGCATGGCGCGCTTCAATGGCCAGTCCTGCATCGTGATCGGCCATCAAAAAGGGCGCGACACCAAGGAAAAGATCCTCCGCAACTTCGGCATGCCGCGTCCCGAGGGCTATCGCAAGGCCCTGCGGCTGATGCGTCTGGCGGAAAAATTCGGCCTGCCGGTGTTTACCTTTGTGGATACCCCCGGCGCCTATCCGGGCATCGGCGCCGAAGAGCGCGGGCAGTCCGAAGCCATTGGCCGCAATCTCTACGAAATGGCCGAGCTCAAGGTGCCGTTGATCTGCACCATCATCGGCGAAGGCGGTTCCGGCGGGGCGCTCGCCATCGCCGCCGGCGATGCCGTGCTGATGATGCAGTATTCGACCTATTCGGTGATCTCGCCCGAGGGTTGCGCTTCGATTCTCTGGAAAAGCGCCGAACGGGCCGCCGATGCCGCCGAGACGCTGGGAATTACCGCCCACCGGCTGAAAACGCTGGGCTTGGTTGACCGCGTCGTCAGCGAGCCTCTGGGTGGCGCCCACCGCGATGCTCGCGCCACGGCGCAGTCGCTGAAAAAAGCCTTGCAGGATGCGTTGCGCTCGGTGCAGGGTTTGTCGGCCGAGGAACTTGTCGAGCGCCGCTACGAGCGCTTGATGAGTTATGGCAAGTACAAGGAAGTCACCGAGCACTGAACCCACGCCTGCCGGGCCGGTCGCAGCGCTGCTCGCCTGCCTGGAACGGTATGTTCAGCCCACCGACCGGCTGACGGTGGGCCTGTCGGGCGGCATCGATTCCGTGGTTTTGTTGCATGCGCTTGCGGCGCTGCGACCTGCCGCCACACTTTCGGCGGTGCATGTCCATCATGGCCTTAGTCCGCATGCGGATCAGTGGGCCGAGTTTTGCTGCGATTTCGCGCAGCGGCTCGGCGTTGCCTGCATCTGCACGTGCGTCCAGGTCGAGCGCGGTTCCGCGGACGGATTGGAAGCCGCGGCGCGTCGGGCACGCCATGGCGTGTTCGCCCAGCTCGACACGGACTGGATCGTGCTGGCGCACCACCGCGATGATCAGGCCGAGACGCTGTTGTTCAATCTGTTGCGCGGTACGGGATTGGCGGGCGCTGCCGCGATGCGCCCGCGCCGTGGCAAGTTGCTGCGGCCCTTGCTCGATATCGGCCGGGCGGAGATCGAAGCCTATGCCGTCGCTCACGGTCTGGATTGGGTCGAGGACGAAAGTAACCGCGATACCCGCCATACGCGCAACTTCCTGCGCCATCGCATTCTTGCGCCCCTGGCGCAGCGCTTCGGAGCGGCAGCGCAGAATTTGGCCGCCGCCGCGGCGCGCTTCGCCGAAGCGCAGGAACTGCTCAATGACCTGGCGCGCCTTGATCTCGGCGGGAGCGAGGATTTCCCCGTGACGGTCGCAGCGTTTCAGGCGCTGCCGGAACCGCGTGCGCGCAATGCCCTGCGCTTTTTGCTGGCGCAGCGAGGCGTCAGGATTCCCAACGAGGCGCGCCTGCGCGAGGCCTTGCGGCAGATGCTGGAGGCGGGCATCGACCGGCATCCGGCAGTCAAGCTCGGCACCCATCGGCTCGTGCGGCGGCGCGGCTGGATCGTCATCGAGGAATGAAACTCGGCGCGGGCGTGACGGCAGGGTGAAGATTCAGACGCCGAGATAGCGATGCCAGATGCCGTGATCGGCATCCAGTTCTGCGGA
>CAZAWN010000236.1:0-3612 GCA_964488825.1 uncultured Methyloversatilis sp.
TCGCCATGCTGCAATGCGACCTGACCTTCACGCCCAACACCGGCAACGACGAAATCAGCATCATCGCCAAGTAAAAACGCCATGTTCAAACTCGACCTCTCCCCCACCTACAGCCTGCCGGTCACCGTCCAGGTGCGCGACGCCAGCGGCGAAATCAAACCGGAAACCTTTCGCGCGGAATTTCTGCGCATGGGGCCGGCTGAGTTCAACGCCTTCCGCGAAGATATTGCCGCCCGCCAGCTCGACAACATCGCTATCTCGACACACATCCTAAAAGGCTGGAGTGAACTGGTAGACAACAACGGCGCCGCCGTCCCGTTTACCGATCTTACTCGCGATGCGCTGCTGCAAAACGTCACCGGGGCGGCCGAGGCCGTCATGCACACCTGGTTTGAAAGCGTAATGGAGGACGTGCGAAAAAACTTGTTGCCGCCGCCCGCCACTGGGCCGGCGGCGACAGTGGCGCCGAGGCTTATCGGGTAGACGACGCCGCTATCCGGGCGCTGAAGGAAATGGGCGCGCCTCCAGAAGTGCTGGCACAAGCCCGCGCCAACGCCAGCCGCTTCCAGGAACAGCTAATCCTGCCCTGCAACCTGGAAGCGGTGCGCGTGTTCTGGGCGCTTTCCACTCAGTGGAGAACAGTGAGCGGTTTTAGAGGAGTTGCGCGGCTGGCGCTGGACTACACCGCCATCCAGCCAGTTCTGCGTTTCATGGCGATTCCGCGCCAGCGTTGGGCGGAAATCTTCGACGCATTGCGCATCATGGAATCGGCCGCGCTGAGCGTGGGCCGGTAACGCTCAGGCCGTTCGATCGCGTGGCCACACCGCCACGGCCATCATGTAAAGCCAAGGCAGGAGCGTCCAGCCGAGCAGCAGGTTCAGAAAAAACATGAAGCCCGCGCCGGGAATGTCACGCCAAGCCCATAACAGACTGGGCAGCAGATAAACCAGAGGAATGACGATGAGCAAGAACAGGGCATACATGGACATGAGGATAGCACGATGAGCGCATTGGGGAATCTTGTCGTCAGCCTGGCGCTGGACCACGCAAAGTTCGAAACCGGGCTAAAAAAATCCGAATACGCGGCGCAGAAAAGTACCGCCGCCATTGCCGGAGGCAACCGCACCGCCGGCAAGACATTCGACGATCTCTACAGCCGCGCCGATAAATTCGCCAGCAAGATTGAATTCATGGCTCACGCCGGCGTCGCATTGACCGCTGCCTGGCAAGGGCTGCGCTACATCGGCGGCGTATTTGATGAATTCGACCAGATCGGCGCCCTGGCGCAACGCTTCGGCACCTCCGCCGAAAGCCTGCAAGCGCTGGGCGATGCGGCGGAACAATCCGATACCGACCTGGCCACCCTGGCCGGAGGCCTCAACAAACTCACCACGCGCATGTATGAGGCCGCGCACGGCGACAAAGCCCTGGCCGGCGAATTCAAATCGTTGGGTATTGACGCCGTCAAGTTCGCCGCTTCCAGCGATGGCGCGGAACAAGCGATCTTCGCCCTGGCCGACCGCATCGCCGCCGCCCGCTCACCGGCCGAAGCGCTCACCATCGCCACCCGTGCGCTGGGCAAAAGTGCCGGCCCTGAACTGATTCCCCTCCTGTCTCAAGGCGGCGCGGCGCTGCGGGCGATGAGCGATGAAGCGCGCCAGTCCGGCCGCGTGCTGTCCGGCGAAACCCTGCAACAGGTCAAGCAATTCAACGACGACCTGGCGGCGCTGAACCGTACCTTCAAGGTGGGTCTCGTGGGGATGTCCGGCCCATTCATCACTGAACTGAACAAGATGATGAACGCCATCAAGGAAGAAAAATCCACCTGGGCAAAATTCCTGCTAACAGTCGGATCGCCCGGGGTGGCGATTGCCAATGCGTTTGGCGCAGGCATTCCAATTACCTCGATTGAAAAAGCCAAATACCACTCTGAAAAACTCTTCCAGGAACTGGCCGATGCACAAGCCAAACTTGAAGGCCTCAAGAACAAAAAAGACACTGGCGGGTTGGGCGGTCTGCTAATCAGGGATGACGATATCGCGCGTAATGAACGATACGTCGCCAGTATTAAGGCGAGGCTGCGGGAAGAGACACTGGCCTATGGTCAATTGACCAAAGCCGAGGCCGATGCGGCGAAGGAAAAAGCAAAAGCGGCCGCCGATGCCCGCAAAAATGCGGCAAAGGCTTTCAACGTAAATGGTGGCAACGCAGGCAAAGAAACGAAAAACCCGCTGACTGTCGCATCCATGGCGGACGCGTTGAGCGCCTACCAGCTCTATGATCTGCCCGCCTTCGAAGCCGAACTGGCGCAAGACCAGGCGGCCGAACAAAGCCTGTCCGACCACTTGCAGTGGATGCAGGAAGAGCGCGCCCATCAGCTCGCCACGTTGGCTGAAATCGGCGACCCCCGCGCCGCCTGGAACAATCTGGAAAACCGGCTATCCCGCGCCCGCGCCGGCATCGACAGCGTCGGCGGCATCATCTCCAGCGCCGAAGCCAGCAACCAATCGCAGGTGGTGGCCGGCATCAAAAGCCAGGCGCAAGCCCAGATGGACCTGCGCGCCGCCATCGGCCAACAGGGCGATACCCTCGCCGATATGCTGCCTGACCTGAAGGCCATGATGATGCTGTATGGCCCGGAACAGCGCGCCGAGATCCAAGCCATGATCGACAAGATCCGTGAATGGCAGGCCATCGGCCAACAGAAAGGCTGGCAGTCCGGCATGGCCGCCGGCCTGCATGAGTATTCCCTCGCTGCCGTTGACACTTTCGCCACGGTCAAGGACGCCACGCTCAAGGCCATGCAAGGCATGGAAGACGGCATTCTCAACTTCACCAAAACCGGCAAGCTCAGCTTCCGCGACATGGCCAACAGCATCATCGACGACATGTTGCGCATGTCCATCCGCGCCGGTATTACCGCGCCGCTGTCGTCCATGCTCGGCAGCTTCATCGGCAGTGTCGGCCAGCCCGCCAATATTGCCGCGTTCAGCAGCGCCAACTTTGCCGACATCAGCGCCTTCTCCACGGGCTTCGCCGATGGCGGCGTCATGAGCGATCGCGGCCCGCTGCCGCTCAACCGCTACGCCGCCGGCGGCATTGCCAACACGCCGCAACTCGCCCTGTTTGGAGAGGGCCGCATGAACGAGGCCTTCGTCCCGCTCCCGGATGGCCGCTCCATCCCGGTCACCATGCAGGGCGGCGGCGGGGTATCGGTCACCCAGCACATCACCATCGACGCGCGCGGCAGTGATTCCGGCGTCGAACAGAAAATATTTAGCGCCATGAAACAGGCCACCGCCGCCGCTGTCGCCGAAATCAATACCAGCCTGATGCGTGGCGGCCGCACCGCCAAACTTGCCGGAGTCGCCTGATGCCCGTCCTTGCCTGGCCCGCCGGCCTGCCGCGCCCGTCCGGCCTCACCTTCTCGCTCAAGCCCAACACGCAAGCCTTTCAGAGTCCGTTGACCCGCGCCACGCAAACGCTGGAAATGCCTGGCGCGCGCTGGGTCGCGGTCATCACCTGGAGCGAACTGGTCGCCTCGGAAATCCGTGCCCTGCGCGCCTTCCTGGCGCAACTGCGCGGCCGGGCTGGAAGGTTGTCTTTGTGGGA
>CAZAWN010000237.1:0-3597 GCA_964488825.1 uncultured Methyloversatilis sp.
TTGCCGAACGCGTAGTGCAATGGACAGAGAAGTGGAAGCAGGAAGGTTTGCAGGAAGGCTTGCAGGAAGGCTTGCAGGAAGGCTTGCAACAAGGGGTGCGAGCCATTCTTGAACGCCTGTTGGTTCGTCGTTTTGGCCCGTTAAGCGAGCACACCAAGAGCCGTTTACACAGCGCCACACCGGAGCAGATCGAGCGCTGGGCCGACGCCATTCTGGATGCCAAGACTTTGGATGACGTCTTGGCCATTCACTGAGATAGGTTTATATGCAAGTTCAACCCAACCCAACAACCCCATCATCGGGTTTTCTCAACGCCTTCCTTAAGAAGCAAACCCTCCTCTGGAGTTTGTTTGTCCTGGCCGCCTTGCTGGTGATCTACCTTCCTGGCCTGAACAATGCGCTGATCTTCGACGATGAGCGCTTCAAGGATGGGACTATCTTCTCGGGCTATGCCGCGCTGGAATTCAAGGTGCGCATGCTCTCTTACGGCTCGTTCGTCTGGGTACAGAACCTGTTTGGCGAAAACTGGCCCGTGCAGCGGCTCGTCAACCTGTTGATTCATGTGCTGACTGCGTTGGTTCTGTACCGTTTCGTTCGCTTCATGATGGATCAGGTTTCCTGGCCGGAATCGGACGAAGTCGGTCGGGACGCGAACTGGTTGCCCAGATCCAAGGATGCGGCCGCGCTCTTCGGTGTTGCCGTGTTTGCACTCAATCCGGTCGCGGTCTATGCGGTGGCCTATCTGATTCAACGCTCCATCCTGTTGGCGGCCTTGTTTTCGGTCCTTGCGCTTTACGCATCGGCCCGGGCCGGTGGCAGCCGCGCCAAACTTGTCGTTGCCTACTGGCTGCTCGCTGCAGTTGCGGCCTATGGGTTGGCCTTATTCAGCAAAGAGCATGCGGTAATGCTTCCAGTCGTGGCCATGGCGGTGTTCTTGATCGTCCGCCGTCCGGAGAGAAAGCAGCTTTTCAAGTCGCTTGCGGTTGCACTATTGCTTTTGGCAGTTGGGGCGTGGTTCCTGGTGAGTCGTTACAGCGGGATTTTCGGCCAGGCGTTCGACGACGCATCGCGCGAATACCTGACCCAGCTCAACGCCTTGCAACCAGGCATAGAAGGGCAAGCCTGGTGGCTCAGCATTGTCAATCAAGCTTGGCTTTTCTTCAGATACGGCCTGCTCTGGTTGATCCCTTACCCGGGCTGGATGTCGATGGACATCCGCCCCACGTTTCCTCTGACCACGCTATCTTTTCCCCACGTGATCGGGGCCTTTGCCTACGTGGCGGCACTGCTGGCCAGCCTCTGGCTGATGGCTAAGTACTCCGACTGGAAGCGTTTTCTGGGCTTGGCATGGTTCATTCCCGCCATTCTCTTCTTGACCGAATTCGCCACGGTCTGGATTCAAGATCCCTTCGTGCTTTATCGCAGCTACCTCTGGGCGATCGGTATCCCGATGCTGGTCGGATTTGTCTGGATCGGAACCAGTTCCAAAGCGGTCAAGGGGGGAATACTTGTCGCTGCCGCCCTGCTTGTTGGGTCGTCTTTTGATCGCGTGCAAAGCTTGCGCTCTGAAATATCGGCCTGGGGTGATGCAGCGAAAAAAGTCGACCTGAGCGCCCCGGCTAATGCCCTTGGTCGTTGGCGGCCTTTGGTGAATTACGGCAATCAGTTGATTCAGCAGGAGCGTTTCCAGCAAGCCGCTCAGCTTTATGAAAATGCCGTGCGTGCAGGCGATGTGACAGGCATTGCCGAATACCACCTCGGCCTGGCCCTGCTGAAGCTGGGAAAGTATCCGCAAGCTGTTGAAGCCTTCGCTCGTGCGGAAAGCAAGAAAATCCACTCGGCGCGCAACCCCGGTTTGACCTCCCTTTACACCGGTCAGGCCCTCTTCCTCCTGGAGCGATATGCAGTGGCTAACCAATGGCTAGATCAGGCAATCCCACTGCTTGCCGATAACGAGAACAAGCTCATCGCCCTGGAGATGCGCGCCAAATCCAACCTCAAGCAGGGGATTCCCCAAGCCGCAATCGCCGATTACACGCGTATGACTGAATTGGCTCCGGAGGCACGCAAGCATCGTATTGGGCTCGCGTTGGCGATGAACGCCAACAATCAAGCGCAAGCGGCGATGGCTTTGCTCGACCAGCTATTGAAAGAAGCCGACAATCCCGATATCCGCTCGGCCAGAATCATCGTCATGTTGGGCAACAAACAGATGGAGCAGGCGCGCAGCGAGATGCAGCTTGCCCTGAGTCGCTATCCAGGTCACCCGACGCTTCAGCAACTCGCCAGAAAGCTGGGCCTCTGACCAGCGCTTGCCTGATTTCGTGACAAACTGCCGTCCTGCCAGCGCCGACTTTTGAAACAGTTTCAGGGAGCCATGACCTCGCACGACCTGAAAACCCTCATCAGCAACGGGGAAGACTCGCGCCATCAGTTCAAGCGCGACTTTAGCCACGTCGACGGCCTGGCTGCCGAACTCGTCGCGTTTGCCAATGCGGCGGGCGGTATGCTACTGGTTGGCGTAGGCGACAATGGCATCGTCGAGGGGCTGACGACGAACGATATCCACCGTTTAAACCAGATGCTCTCGAATGCCGCATCTCAGCACGTGAAGCCGCCCGTCAACCCGGTAAGTACCAATATCCGTACCGAACAAGGCCTGGTCATGCTCATCGAAGTCGAGTCCGGCCTAAATAAACCGTACATGGATGGCCAGGGCCGCATCTGGGTCAAAAGTGGGGCCGATAAACGCCAAGTCACCGCCCGTGAAGAAATGCAACGCATGTTCCAGCAGTCGGGCCTCATCCATGCCGAGGAAATTCCAGTCGGGCAGACCACCGTCGCCGATCTGGATGGGGGTAGTTTCTCACGCTATTTCGAGCGCCGCTACGGCCGCCCGGCATCCGCCACCGGGATGCCTTTCGAAAAGCTCCTGCACAACCTCAATCTGGCGCACGAAGGCGCCCCTAATTTGGCCGGCATGCTGCTCTTCGGCAAAGCACCTGCAATCCATCTCCCCGCATTCATCGTCAAGGCCGTTGCCTTTCCCGGTACCGCATTGCACGGCAACCATTACAACGACAGCGAGGACATCGACGGCGCCTTGCCCGAGCAATACCAGCGCTGCACCGCTTTCATCAAGCGCAATCTCCGGCATGTACAGGGTGCACAAGGCTTCAACAGCCCCGGCCAGCTTGAAGTGCCGCAGGAAGTCTTTGAAGAACTGCTCGTTAACGCCCTGGTACATCGCGACTACTTCATCAACGCCCCCATCCGCCTGTTGGTCTTTTCCGACCGCGTCGAAATCATTAGTCCTGGCCATCTCCCAAACCATCTCGATGCCGAGCAGATTCGCTTTGGTCTTTCCAACCTGCGCAACCCCGCCCTGGCATCGCATGCATTTCACCTTCTGCCCTATCGCGGCTTGGGAAGCGGAATCCCCCGCGCCACGGCGGCTTGGGCGCAGATTGAACTCATCGACGACCGTCGAGGGAACCAGTTCAAAGTGATTGTCCAGCGCCCTGTTCAGCAAGCCGTAGAGCTAAGTGAGGGAGTAAGTGAGGGAGTAAGTGAGGGAGTAAGTGAGGGAGTAAGTGA
>CAZAWN010000238.1:0-3581 GCA_964488825.1 uncultured Methyloversatilis sp.
TCGGCGCGCTGCGCCGCCAGCAGATGACGCGCGCGGCTGTCGCCGGCGTCGAGCAACGCCAGCATTTCCTTGATCATTTGGGCTTGCTCGGCGCTTTGTTCGGTGGCAACCACGATCTGCTGCGGCGCTTCCTTGAGAGCGGCCTGCAAGGCGGTGATCAGCGCCGGCAGGCGCTCGGCCAGCGGCGTCAGGGCGGCTACTGCCGCGGGCCGGTCGGCGCGCTTGAGGGCGGTATTCAGTGTGGCGGCGAGCACATGGATGGGCAGCGCGCCGACATTGCCCGCCGCCCCCTTGAGTCCATGAGAGAGCTTCTCGGCGGCATCCAGTTCGTCTTGCCCGATCAATACGGTGAGTTGTTGTGCATCTGCGTCATGGCCTTCGGCAAACAACGCAAGAATGCGCCGGTAGCTGGCCAGATTGCCGCTCATCCGCCCTAGCCCCGCCACCATGTCGAGATCGGCAATGGCTGCCAGACGGGCGCGCAGGTCGCCATCCTCGCACTCCGAAGGTTCGCGTTCCGCCAGTAGCGCCGCAGCGGGCAAACTCGGCGTGACCGAAGGGAATCCCTTTTCCGGGGTTGGCGGGACGGCATGCTCGGCCTGCGGCAGCCACCGCAGCAGAGTAGCGAACAGCTCATCCGGATCGACCGGCTTGGCGACATGATCGTTCATGCCCGCCAATCTGGCTGCCAGCCGGTCTTCGTCAAAGGCATTGGCGGTCATGGCAAGAATGGGGATATCTTGCCAGCCTGACAGCCTGCGTATTGCGCGGGTAGCGTCGAGACCATCCATATTGGGCATCTGGATATCCATCAAGACCAGATCGTAGCGATGCAGACGGGCTAGTTCGAGCGCTTCGGTGCCATCCTCGGCGACATCGACGGCCAGCTTGACGCCTCGCAGCAACTCCAGCGCCACCTCTCGATTGACGGCGTTATCCTCCGCCAGCAACAGACGGGCGCGTTGCGGGCGATTACGCAACTGCTGTTCGGCGTTGGTAATGGCGCTTTCGGGGCGTGGCTGTATCCCCTGTCCGCGCTGCAGGCGGGCGGTAAACCAGAAGGTGCTGCCCTGCCCCGGCGTACTCTCGGCGCCGGCCTCGCCACCCATGATTTCGGCCAGGCGGCGGGTGATCACCAGCCCCAGCCCGGTGCCGCCATGTTTGCGGGTAGTCGAGGCGTCGGCCTGGATGAAGGGTTGGAACAGCGCGGCGAGTTTTTCCGGGGGGATGCCGCTGCCGGTGTCCCTGACTTCAAAGCGGATGAGCAGTTCGTCACCCTGTTCTTCCAGCAGCCTGGCGGCCAGGGTCACGTGGCCCTGCTCGGTGAATTTGAGGGCATTGCTGGCATAGTTGAGCAGCCCCTGGCGCAGGCGCATGACGTCGCCGCGCAGCCAGTCCGGCACGTGATCATGTTCAATGCGGAGCTCCAGCCCCTTGATGCGCGCGGTCTCGGCCAGGAGCGAGTAGACATGATCGAGCGCTGCCGAGATATGAAAGTCGCTGTGTTCGAGTTGCAGCTTGCCGGCCTCGATCTTGGAGATGTCCAGAATGTCGTTGATGATCGAGAGCAGATGCTTGCCGGCCGCGTCGACCTTGCCCAATCGCTCGACTTGCGTGGGGGTGGCTTCGCCGCGCAGCAGGTGGGTCAGGCCGAGGATGGCATTCAGCGGCGTGCGGATCTCGTGCGACATGTTGGCGAGGAAACTGCTCTTCGCCTGGTTGGCGGCTTCGGCAGCCTCTTTCGCGGCAGCGAGCTCTGCGGTACGGGTGGCCACCTGTTCTTCCAGGTGTTTGCGATAACGATCCAGTTCGGCTTCCGCTTGCCGGTGCTCCTCGATTTCCCGTTTCAGGGCAGTATGTTGCTCGCCCAGCGTGGCGCGCATCACGCCAAAATCGCGCACCAGTTCGCCCAGTACATCCTGCCCGGCGTCCGGCAGAGGTGTGTCGTACTTTCCTAGTGCAAGTTCGGAGGTCGCCAGGGCAATGCGACGCAAGGGGCGATGGATCACCAGTTCGACCAGAAAGGCCAGGCTGGCGATGACCAGAAGCAACAGCGCCATCATGGCAAGACCGGAGTTGATCACTTCCGCACGCTGTTCGGACAGATAGGCGGTCAGATCAACGCGCGCCTCCAGATTGGCCAATGTGCGGCTGCCCGACTGCAAGTCCGTCTTCAATGAGCGGATATCCTTTTGGCTGGCAGACTCCGCAGCTGCTTCGGCACTCCACAACGGATAGAGCTGACGGCCACGCTCATCGACCAGGCGAATGGAGAGCCAGTCGGGGTTCTTGTCCAGCAGGGCGTCGAGATTCTCGTTGATGATATCGAGCTGCTGCCCCATCACCATCGGCACCAGCGTTTCCGCCGTGGTCTCCAGATGGCGCTGCATCGACCGCAGGTGATCCCGCTCGATGCGCTCCAGCGAACGCGGCAGCCAATAAGCCTCGATGCTCACCCCGGCCAGGCCAAGGGCGAACAGCAGCGGCAGGATCAGCTTCCAGCGCAGCGACATGCGGGTTTATTGTTCCAGATAGCTATCCAGCTTGAGCGTTTTCAGCACCTGATAGTCTTCGGCGCGCGTCACAACCGCTTCGCGCATCGGCACTTCGGCAAGCAGTGCGCGCCCCTGCGGATCGGCGGACATCTCCAGGAAGGCCTGGCGCACCTGCTCGCGCACCTTGAGCGGCACGCGCGGATGGCCGGCGATGGGGTGCGAGGGTACGTCACGCGTCTGGTGCAGCACCTTGAGGCTATTGCGGATGCGCTCATCCTGTTCGGCCAGGGCCTTCTGCACCGAACCGCCGGCATCGGCCATGCCATTGACGACATGCAGGAATACCGAGCTGTGGGTCTTGGCAATGATCGGACGGGTCTTTACCCCGAAGTCCCGGTCGAGTTCGGCGCGCAGCAGCAGGCTGGCGCCCAGTGCGGACATCGAAGGCACCGCGAGCGTTTTGTCGCGCAGGTCTTCCACTCGTTGCAGCGGGCTGTCCTTGCGCACCACCAGAATGCCACGCAAGGGCGCACCGTCTCGGATCAGGGGCTGATAGCCGGGCTGCTTGTCAATCAGCGGCATCATGTAGGGATTGACATAGATGAAGTCATAGCGCCCGTTCTTTGCATCACTGTCGTATTCGCCCACCGACAAGGAGGTGACCAGCTCGAAACGCTGCCCGGTGCGCCGCTGCAGGTCATCGACAATCGGTTGCCAGATGCTGAACAGTTTGCGCCGCTCGAATTGCGGCGCCACGGAAAAGCTGTAGGTCGGTTCGGCGGGCGGATTAGCCGCCGCCCCGAAGGGCAGCAGGCAGCACAGACTGGTCAGGCAGGTCAGCAAGAGTTTTTTCATGATGTCGGCGAGGCTCCCGGGTAATCAGCAAGCAATCAGGGCTTCAAGATTGCTCTTGAAGCAAACGCATCGCCTCAGTGTAATCAAAACGCTGGGCGGCGCGCTCCACGGCGGTAAATTTCTCGCTGCCCAAAGCCGCTTCGAGCTCGGCGCGCTGCGCCGCCAGCAGATGACGCGCGCGGCTGTCGCCGGCGTCGAGCAGCGCCAGCAATTCCTTGATCAGTAGAGCTT
>CAZAWN010000239.1:0-3559 GCA_964488825.1 uncultured Methyloversatilis sp.
GGCGAGATGAGCGGCCACATGTTCTTCAAGGAACGCTGGTACGGCTTCGACGACGGGCTGTATGCCGGCGCGCGCCTGCTGGAAATCCTCTCGCGCAGTCCGGACGCCAACGCGCCCCTCAAACAACTGCCGAACGCCATTTCCACCCCCGAACTGAACCTGAAAATGCAGGAAGGCGAGCCCCACCGGCTGATCGAAAAGCTGAAACAGGAAGGCCGCTTCCCAGGCGCACACGAACTGATCCTGATCGACGGGGTGCGTGCGGAGTATGCCGACGGCTTCGGCCTGGCTCGCCCATCGAACACCACGCCGGTAATCGTGCTACGCTTCGAAGCCGATACCGCAGCAGCGCTGGCGCGCATCCAGGCCGATTTCAAGGCCGCGCTGGAATCCGTCTGGCCGGGACTGAATGTCATCTACGATCATGCACACTGAAGAAATCTTCATCGGCCGTCAGCCGATTCTGGACCGCAACCAACAGCTTTTCGCCTACGAGCTGCTGTTCCGCAGCGGTCGCCAGAAGAACGAGGCAAACGTCCAAGACGACCTCGGCGCCACGGCGAGCGTGATCAATCACGCCTTCGCCGAGTTGGGCGTCGAGCAGGCGCTCGGCCCCTACAAGGGCTTCATCAACTGCGACGCCAGCTTGCTCCTTTCCGACATGCTGGAAATCCTGCCGACCGACAAGATCGTGCTGGAAATTCTCGAAACGGTGGAAGTCACGCCGGAAATCGTTGAACGCGTGAAGGAACTCAAGGCGCGCGGCTTCACCATCGCCCTGGATGATTTCGTCAACTACGAGGACAAGTTCAAACCCCTGCTCGACCTGATCGAGATCGTCAAGGTTGACATCATGCCGCTCACCCAAGAGCAGTTGGGCCAGGTCACCAGCGCACTCAAACGCTGGCCGAAACTCAAGCTGCTGGCCGAAAAGGTGGATAGTCGCGAGCAGGCCGATCATTGTCACCAACTCGGCTACCACCTGTTCCAAGGCTACTATTTCGCCAAGCCGGTCATCATCTCCGGCAAGAAGCTCGGGCATTCCCAGCTGGCTTTGGTTCAGTTGCTCGGCCTGGTGATGGGCGACGCGGAAACCGGCCAACTCGAAGGCGTGTTCAAGCACGAGCCCGGTCTAGCCATGAATCTGATGCGGCTGACCAACTCGGTATCTTCTGGCGTGCGCACCAAAGTCACCAGCATGCGCCACGCCATCACCGTGCTCGGCCGCCGGCAGCTGCAGCGTTGGCTGCAACTCCTGTTGTACACCAACCCGTCGGGCGAGAACGCCGTCAGCCCCCTGCTGCAGCTGGCCGCCACGCGCGGACGTTTTCTCGAACTACTGGCCGGCAAGGTCAAACCGGGGGTGCGCGAATTTGAAGACCACGCCTTCATGACCGGCATCATGTCGCTGATGCCGACACTGATGGGTGTTCCCTTCGAGGAAATCCTCAAGGGCATCCAGTTGAATGCCGAAGTACAGGGGGCACTTGAAAACCGCGGCGGTACCCTCGGCGTCATGCTGCAACTCGCCGAAGCCCTCGAAGCCAGCGATGGCGATGCCTGCCATAGCCTCACCGAACAACTCCCCGGCGCCGATCATCTGACCATTAACGCCTGCCTTACCCAAGCGCTCACCTGGGCGAGCAACATTGGCAGGGAGAATACGTAACGCGTGGGTACGGAATCTCCCCGTTGCTTGAGGTGCGTGCATTACTTCATCACCTACGATCCGGGCTTTCCCTACGGCTGCAGGGCCATGAATTTCAAGAGCCGCAGTTCGCCTTGCCTGGAAGTAAGGCAAGCCAGCGGTATCGACTGTCAGATGTACCAGCGACGCGAAGAGCGCAGTCGCTACAGCAGCGATGGCACTCCATCAGAAAACCAATGAACCAAACAAAAAAGCCGCCGAACCATCTGAGGTCGGGCGGCTTCATGTATTCTCACGCGCAGATTGCTGGTGCCCAGGAGAGGACTCGAACCTCCACGGTGTTACCCGCTAGTACCTGAAACTAGTGCGTCTACCAATTCCGCCACCTGGGCAAACGCGTAAGAGGCGCGAATTCTAAAGAAAAACACATCAATGTCAAACAAACTCATCGCCAAAAAAACCAAACTGTCCGCCATCCGCCGCGCCGATCCCGAATTCGCGCGCGAGGTCGCCAAATACGAGCACCCGCTGCCGAGTCGCGAATACATCCTGCACATTCTGACCGAACAGGGTGTGCCGGTCTCCTTCGACCGTCTTTGTCATTTGCTCGACGTGGCTGACGGGGAGCGCGAATCCTTTCTCCGCCGTCTGGGTGCCATGGCGCGCGATGCGCAGTTGCTCCAGAACCGTCGCAACGATTGGCTGATTCCGGACAAGGCCGATCTGCTCAAGGGCAAGGTGCAGGGGCATCCCGATGGCTTCGGTTTCCTGATCCGGGAAGACGGCGGCCCCGATCTGTTCCTCGCCGAGAAGGAGATGGCCAAGGTGCTGCATGGCGACCAGGCCATCGCACGGGTGGTCGGTGTCGACCGCAAGGGCCGCCCCGAAGGCAAGCTCGTCGAGGTCACCGGCCGGGCCAACGCGCGGATTGTCGGCCGTGTTCATGTCGAACACGGGGTCAGCTTTGTGGTTGCGGAAAACCGCCGCATCAGCCAGGACATTCTCATCGCGCCGCCGGAGAAGGGCGACCGGAAAGCGCTCCGCCCAAAGGCCGGCCAGGTGGTGATGGTGGAAATAGTCGAACAACCCTCGAAGCATTCGCAACCGATCGGCCGCGTCGTCGAAATTCTCGGTAACTACGCCGATCCCGGCATGGAAATCGAAATCGCCCTGCGCAAACACGACCTGCCCTATGAGTTCTCACCGGAGGCGCTGGCTCAGACGAAGAAACTGCCCAGCGCCGTGCGCAAGATGGACTGGAAGGGCCGCGAGGACATCACGCAACTTCCCCTTGTCACCATCGACGGCGAAACGGCGAAGGACTTCGACGATGCCGTGTATTGCGAAAAACAGGGCAAGGGCTTCCGCCTGATCGTCGCCATCGCCGATGTATCGCACTACGTCGACCACGGCTCGGCGCTCGACGCCACCGCGCTGGAACGCGGCAACTCGGTGTACTTTCCGCGTCGCGTCATCCCGATGCTGCCGGAAAAACTCTCGAACGGCCTCTGCTCGCTCAACCCGCAGGTCGAACGCCTGTGCATGGTCTGCGACATGAATATCTCCAGCACGGGGGCGATCCGCCACTTTCGCTTTTATCCCGCGGTGATGTGGTCGCACGCACGCCTCACCTACACCGAGGTGGCCGCCGCCCTCTACAACAAGGAAGCTGCCGCTCTGGAAAAAATCGGCCCCCTGTTGCCTTGGCTGGAAAACCTCGACGCGCTCTATCGGGTGCTGGTCAGGGCGCGCGCAAAGCGCGGCGCGATCGATTTCGAGACGGTCGAGACACGCATGATTTTCGACGACCACGGCAAGATCGAGCGCATCGAACCCTACGAGCGCAACGACGCCCACCGCACCACCGAGGAATGCATGCTGGCGGCGAACGTCTGCGCCCCCGATTTCCTC
>CAZAWN010000240.1:0-3541 GCA_964488825.1 uncultured Methyloversatilis sp.
GCAGTCCACCGTGCCTGCCATGGACTGAATTTGAGAATCGCCCACTGAACGTCTCGTCCAGCGTAAATCCCATAACCTGCCGCTAGCACCGCATGGAGTTCATCGTCAGAAACTTCCTGTGCAGGCTTTTCAAGAATCGTTGCCCCCCGAATTGCATCAACCGAGAACGTCCGGATCGCGTTTCTCAAATGACACCAGGTGTCGAGGTACCAGTTCTCCTTGTACCTGACCATTCGTTGTGGCGAAACGTCACGACTGCGGATCGTGTCCAACTCTCGATCGTAGTGATCAATCCTCAACCGTTTCCGCGTCAAGGTCGCATTTGCACATGTTTCGAAATGCTCAAGTTGAAGCCTTCGTGGAGTGGCAGGCAGCAACAGGATCCGCTTCCGAATCTCATCCGGCGCGTGGCTCGATTTGCCGAGTAATTGTTCCATGCGCTTTTTTAGCGGGGCGATATGAGGTCCCAGGAGCCCAGGTTGGATGGACTCCAGTAGCCCTTCAATCGCTAGGAGAGCATTAATCTCGGACTCGTTGAACCATAGGCCGGGCAGTTCATGCACACCTTTCAGGGTGGCATGTTTGTCCAGTCGATACCCTCCAAGGTCGGGGTCAAACACGACTGGAGCGTTCATCTGGCTCCGCAGAAACTCAATGTCACGAGTTAGGGTCGCCCGGGCGACCTCAAGTGTGCTCTGAAGCTCCTTGCGGGTAATAAATCGTCGGTTCTGCAGCAAATTGTGCAGTTTGTAGATCCGGTCGGCCTTTTTCAATGCTACTCGCCCCTAGTACTCCGACGTGTTTACGCTATTGAATCATAGGACATAAACATGAATTAAAGTGTGTAGCATACCTGAATAGGGCTTGTTAAGTTATCGCTTTGTTTAGCCTTCCCCCGGCAACTCCCAATACGTCGTTCAATGCGGCAACATTCTGAATCTGTTAGGGAGCCGGTTGCCCGGCCCCTCCCACTTACTCGTTCGCCGCCTTCTCCTCCGGAACATCATCAGGATCAAGCATGACGAACGCGGTTAGCAGTTTGCCATTTCCGAGATACTTACCAATACTGAGTTGCCGATTCTCTACGATCCGCTTGCTCGGCGATATTGATTTCTTCAGTTTCTTCGCCGGTCCGGCAAGGTAGTCTAGTTTGCCGTGCTTGGGCTGGTTCGCTGCAGGTTTATCGTCGTGTATCTCTACGATCCGGGTAGACACGATGGATATCCTATCGCCGGCCTTGGGTGGCTCGGGGCGCTTGCTCTTGAATTGCATATCACTCTCCTTGAAATGGACGCACGAATCCCGTCGCGGGATTGCCAGTTACGTACAGTTGAGAGTGATCAGTTATGCATAGCTCACAATATAAATGGTGTTAAAAAAGTGTCAATGCCCCGTCGGCTAAATGAAACCATTGGACCGTAACAGAACCCGGAGAACAGGGCATTGCATTTTCGTCAGGTGCTCACCCTTCCGGATAGTGTTCCCATAGCTTCGCTCACATCGGCAACTCCACCGCCAACACGACGACCAGCGCCAGCACCGTCACGCCATCAATGGCTAACTGGCGCAGACGATCTATGATGACCCCTGTTTCTTCCATGATTACTCTCCAGTAACAAGACATGGACAGTATCGGGGCTTACAGGCTCAAGAAGTGAGCCTCATAAATCATCCTGCTGGCAATGTCAGCGGCGTGCCGTTGTCGCTGGCCTTAAGCGACAACAAGAAGGGAACGGCAGTCTCGGCCCACTCATCGGCAGTCGGATAATTTCCGGCCTCGTTGCCGAAGCAGCTTCGCAGCATGTCGGTATCAATGATGCCAGGGTTGAGCGGGATCGCCGCCATGCCCTCTGGCAATTCCTGCGCCAAGGATCGAGTGAGTCCCTCGATTGCCCACTTGCTCGCACAGTAAGGCGCCACCCCAGCATCCGTTTCCCGCCCCCAGCCGGAGCTGAAATTGACGATGATTCCGGACTTGCGCTTCACCATTGCCGGGACGAAGTGCCGGATAACGTTGGCCCCGCCCTTGATATTGACGTCGATCACATCGTCGAAGTCCTTCCAGGAAGCTTCCCACAAAGGTGATACCGGGCTCATTACTGCTGCGTTGTTGATCAGCAGATCCGGTGGTCCCAGAGTGGCCAACCCCTGTTCCGCCCATTTCGCGACTTGGGCATCACGCGTGACATCGACGACCGAAATGTGGTGAGGTGACTTCAGTTCTTTGCGCAGGCTGGAAATCGCCTGTTTTGAGCGACCGCAACCGATGACCACATGACCAAGGGCGGCAAACTTGCGGGCCATCGCGAGCCCCAGTCCACGACTGACGCCGGTGATAACAACGATGCGAGAGTTCGACATAAGCGATCCTGACAGGGTGGCAGCTATACTCGCCGGGAAGGATACCCAAGATGAAGACCCGTTACTCGGACATCCCAGCGTACATCACCAAGGATGGTTCGGAGATTCGTGAACTTCTGCATCCGGACACGCATGGCAGCCGCAACCAGAGTCTGGCGGAAGCCATTATTCCCGCAGGAACGCACACGCTGCTACACCGACATCGGCGCACGGAGGAGATTTATCACGTGATTGCCGGACGGGGGGAAATGCGCATGGGAGATGAACGCATCCCTGTGGAGCCGGGCGATTCAATCCTGATTCCGCCGGGAACGCCACATTGCATTGAAGCGCTTGGGGGAGAATCTCTCCGCATCCTCTGTTGCTGTAGCCCAGCTTATTCCCACGAAGATACCGAACTACTCGAGGGTTAAGTACCCCAGACCCGTTCGACCAGCGCCGGCAGGATTTCGGCGGCCTTGCCCTGAAGAAAGGCATCTGCTTCCGCCGAGAGTGCGGTCGGTTCCGGATTGATCTCGATCACGAGCGTCCTGCGTTGCCTTGCCCGAAAGGGCAGGCTCGCCGCCGGTTGCACTTCGAGCGCACTGCCAATGCAGATCATGGCATCGCACTGGTCGGTTGCCCACATCGCACTATCAAGGGTATCGATGTCGAGCGGTTCACCGAACCAGACGATATCGGGACGCAACAAGGCCCCGCAACCGGGGCAACCGGGCACCGGTCCTGCCTTGAGTTCGAGGGCGGCCAAGTCTTCCTTCGTGGCATAGGGATCACAGTGCTCATAGAGAGCGTATCCATTGCAAACGGGGCAGATGATGGGACTGACATCACCTTCGAAGAGTTCGTCCGGATCGACAAAAGCTTTGAGGCGATGCAGGCTACCGTGCAGTTCGAGCACGGTTTGACTGCCGGCCGCCTGATGAAGGCCATCGATGTTCTGAGTGATAACGGTAACGTTGGGAATCAGATCCTGCAGTTTCGCGACGGCACGATGGCCGGCATTGGGTTCGGCCCGCCTGACAAACTCGGCGCGATGGACGTACCAGTCCCAAACGAGTTGTGGGTTGTTGCGAAAGGCTTCCGTACTGGCGACCTCGGCCGGATTGAATTTGGCCCACAAACCAGTCTGGGCATCACGGAATGTCGGGATGCCGCTTTCTGCCGACATGCCGGCACCGGT
>CAZAWN010000241.1:0-3534 GCA_964488825.1 uncultured Methyloversatilis sp.
TGCTGCGGTAGCGCGCGATCTGGTCGGGCGTGCAGCGGCAACGGGCATCACCGAGAAAGCCGCAGGGGCAGGGATTCATCGCCGCGACGAGTTGGAAGCGCGCCGGAAATTCGGCACGCCGCGCCGCACGGGCGACGCGGATGTGGCCGGTTTCGAGCGGTTCGCGCAGGGCTTCGAGAACGCGGCGTTCGAACTCGGGCAGTTCGTCGAGAAACAGCACGCCGTTGTGGGCAAGCGAGATTTCGCCCGGTCGCGGTACGCCGCCGCCGCCGACCAGGGCCGGCGCGGAGGCGGAGTGATGGGGCGCGGCAAACGGGCGCAGCCCCCAGCGCGCGACGTCGAACCCGCCAGCCAGGGAGTGGACGGCGGCGCTTTCGAGCGCCTCCTGGTCGGTCATCGGCGGCAGGATGCCGGGCAGGCGGCTGGCCAGCATGGACTTGCCCGAGCCGGGCGGACCGGACATGAGCAGCGAATGCTGGCCGGCGGCGGCGACTTCCAGGGCGCGCTTGGCAGGCAACTGGCCTTTGACTTCGGCGAGGTCGGGCGCGAAAGTCGGCGCTGGCGCGACGGCACGGACATGCGCGGCCAGCGGCGCAGCACCCGAAAGATGCGCGCAAACGTCGAGCAGACCGCGTGCGGGCAGGATGGTGGCGGCGCGCACCAGCGCCGCTTCGTCGGCGGAGGCCTGCGGCAGGACGAAAGCTCGTCCCGCTCCGGCGGCCGACAGGCACATCGCCAGCGTGCCGCGCACCGGGCGCAGTTCGCCGGAAAGGGAAAGTTCGCCGGCGAATTCGTGCTCGTCGAGGGCGCGTGCTTCAAGTTGGCCCGAGGCGATCAGGATGCCAAGTGCGATCGGCAAGTCGAAGCGCCCGGATTCCTTGGGCAGATCGGCCGGGGCGAGGTTGGCGGTTATGCGCTTGGCGGGGAATTCGAAGCCGCTGTTCTGGATGGCGGCGCGCACGCGGTCACGCGCTTCCTTGACTTCGGTTTCCGGCAGGCCGACGAGCGTAAAGGAAGGCAGACCGTTGGCCAGATGGACTTCGACCGCCACCTCGGGCGCGTTGAGTCCCGCGAGAGCGCGACTTCTGAGCAGCGCCAGCGCCATTTACGCTTTGCGCTGTGCTTCGAGTTCGGCGAGACGGGCTTCCAGTTGCGCCAGACGTGCTTGCGCGCGGGCAAGCAGGGCGCACTGGATGTCGAAGTCGTGGCGTGTGACCAGGTCAAGCTTGGCGAATTGCGCTGTCAGCAAGGCGCGCAGGTTCTTTTCGATGTCGGCGGCGGGCGTGCCAGCGAGCATGCGCGAAATGCCGGCGCTGATGTCTTCGAGAATTTTCGGGTCGAGCATGATGGTCTCGGATAAGTGGCCTCGGATAAACAGGCGGGAGCAAGTTTAGCACCGCAATCCATGCCATTCGGAATTGCTGCAAAGCGGAATGAAACGCACCGGCCTGGTGCGTAGCCGGGGGCGGGGTGGGACAAAGTAGTGCGTAAGCAAACAGGCGCAAGCCGACGGAAAATCGTCGAAATAGCGCTAACTCTATGTTTATTCATGAATATATGTATCTGGCACACAAAGTGCAGAGCAGTTGTGCGCAAATTTCTTTTCCTGTAACCACTTTGGAGCCTTCCTTGCCATGAAAACAAAACTCGTCGCTCTTGCTGTAGCTGGTGCACTTTCCTCCCCGTTCGTCGCACAGGCGGCTGAACCTACGCCCACGCACAGTTTCTCAGGCAACTTTACGATTGCTTCCGAATACCTCTATCGCGGCATCGCACAAACACGCGGCAAACCGGCTCTGCAAGGCGGCTTTGATTACGCGCACGCCAGCGGCTTTTATGGCGGCGTCTGGGGCTCCAATATCAGCTGGATTTCCGACGCCGTCGTCGGCGCCAGTTCTAGCCTAGAAATCGATGTCTATGGCGGCTTCAAGGGCGCGATCACCGGGGATCTGGGCTACGACGTCGGAGTGTTGACCTACGTCTATCCCGGCACTGGCAAGCCAAGTGGCGCCGCCAAGCCGGACACCACCGAAGTCTATGGCGCCTTGACCTACAAATGGCTGACCGCCAAGTACTCGCACACCACCGGCAGCCTGTTCGGCTGGACCAAACCCGATGGCAGCAAGACCAAGGGCAGTGGTTACCTCGATCTGACCGGCACCTTCGACCTGGGTGACGGCCTCACCCTTGTGGCGCATGTCGGCCACCAGAAAGTCAAGGGCCTATCCGCTGCCAGCTACACCGACTGGAAGATTGGCGTGAACAAGGATCTTGGGTTCGGCACGATCGGGATCGCTTACCTCGACACGAACGCCAAGGCAAGCTGCAATAAAGGCGAGGCTTATTGCTTCGTCAAGACTGATGGCGCAACCTATGATGCTGGCAAAGGTCGCTTGCTAGTCACCTTTGGCAAGACTTTCTAATCGACTGCCTCTTTTTAAGGAGAAATCATGAAACTCGTTACCGCCATCATCAAGCCGTTCAAGCTTGACGAAGTGCGTGAAGCGCTTGCCGCCGTTGGCGTGCAGGGCATCACGGTCACCGAAGTCAAGGGTTTTGGCCGGCAGAAAGGCCACACCGAGCTGTACCGCGGCGCGGAGTATGTCGTCGATTTTCTGCCCAAGGTGAAGATCGAGGCTGCCATCAAGTCCGAGCTGCTCGACCAGACGATCGAGGCGATCGAAAAGTCCGCCAGCACCGGCAAGATCGGCGACGGCAAGATCTTCGTCTTCGATCTCGAACAGGTTGTGCGCATTCGTACCGGCGAAACCGGTACAGACGCGCTCTAAGGAGAGTGACATCATGAAAAAATTGCTTGCAATCGTGCTGACGGCCATCAGCCTCGGCATTACGGGTCTGGCGGCAGCGGAAGAAAAGCCCGCTGACGCTGCACCTGTCGCAGCAGTAGCCGCTGCAGAAGCCTCCGCTGCCACCGCAGCACCAGCAGCGGCGCCCGCCCCGACCGCCAACAAGGGCGACACCGCCTGGATGATGATCGCCACCATACTGGTCATCCTGATGACCATCCCCGGCCTGGCCTTGTTCTACGGCGGTCTGGTACGCGCCAAGAACATGCTCTCGGTGCTGATGCAGGTGTTCGTCATCTTCTCGCTGATCAGCGTGCTCTGGGTGATCTATGGCTACAGCCTGGCCTTTACCGGCGGTTCGGCGTTCATCGGCGGTTTCGACAAGCTGTTCCTGTCGGGCGTGACGGTGGAATCACTGGGAGCGACTTTCAGCAAGGGCGTGTATATACCCGAGTTGAGCTTCGTCGTCTTCCAGGCGACCTTCGCCGCCATCACTACGGCCCTGATCGTCGGCGCCTTCGCCGAGCGCATGAAGTTTTCCGCCGTGCTGCTGTTCTCGGTGTTGTGGTTCACCTTCAGCTACTTGCCAATGGCGCACATGGTCTGGTACTGGGATGGCCCGGATGCAATCACCGATGCCGCTGCGCTCGAAAAAGTCGTGGCCGGCGCCGGCTTCCTGTGGGCCAAGGGCGCGCTCGACTTCGCTGGTGGTACGGTGGTGCATATC
>CAZAWN010000242.1:0-1095 GCA_964488825.1 uncultured Methyloversatilis sp.
CGGCGCGCAGTTTTCGGTTGGTACGCACCAGAACGATCACTGCGCCGAGCATCAAGGCGAAGCCGGCGAGGGTGAGCAGCAGGATGGCGTTGCGATAGCGCGTCCAGACATCCGCCAGGGTAATGCGCGGCGATTTGTCAAACGGGGGGAGACGCAATTCCCGCAACAACTCGTCAACGGGGCGATAGTCGCCAGGAACGGCAAAGCCGTGAATGGCCAGGGCACGGGCAATTTCACCATCGTGCGGCAGGGAAAGCAGGGCGGCCGCGACGTGACGGGCGACGTCGGCTTCCACATCCGGCATGGCGGCAACCGGCCACTCGGGAAACAGCCGTGTGGAAAGCTGGAACGGAAAACCGGGGACGCGCTGCGGGTCAACAATTTTCAGCCGATTGGGGTTCAGCTTGCCTTCGCGCAGCATGGCTTCGATGACGCCGGTACGGACGAAACCGGCATCGGCGCGTGCGGCGAGGACTTCATCAATCGCCTTGTCTTGCGGTTGACCGGTAACGAGCGCCTGCGCGTCGACCGGCAGGCGTATTCCGACGCGCGCCAGTTCGAACGCCTGCATCTGGTAACTGCCCAGCGAACTGGTTGAACTGGTGGCGATGGTTTTGCCGCGCAGATTGTCGAGCGTGTTGATGTCATTGCGATCGGCACGCGTGAAGACGACGCCGCCAAAACGGTCAAGGGTATGTTCGCCGTCGCGCTCAACCAGGGTGGCCAGCGGCGAGGAGAGTGGACGACGATAGGTCAGTGCGACATAGTGCGAGGGTTGGGTCAGGACGAAGTCGATCTTTCCGCCATCAACGGCAGCATCCATCTCCGGGTAGGTGAGCGCTTCGACGACGAAGCGGTGACCGTTCAGCTGTTGGCTGAGGTGATCGGCGAGCGGACGCCAGCGATCAAGAGTTTCGGGTTTGGGGCGAAAGGCGAGGACGCCAATGCGCAGTGGCTCAACGGATGTTGACGGGGATGCGCCGACCAGGCTGGTCATGAAAGCAAGAAAAACGAAGCTGAACGCGCGTCCGACCCGTTGTCTCAACATTGGCTCCTCTTGATCCCGTCTGTGCGGGAAGTGCGATCACTGCGTTT
>CAZAWN010000242.1:1195-3496 GCA_964488825.1 uncultured Methyloversatilis sp.
GGCGACGGCCAGTCGTCGGGAAGCGACACCGCACTTGCCGCGAATGTTGGTCATGTGAAAATTCACGGCGGCTTCGGAGATGCCCAGCAGTTGGGCGATGTCCCAGGTGCTTTTGCCGAGGGCGCACCATTGCAGGCACTCGAGTTCGCGCGGGGTAAGCCGGAACGGCGCCGACTCGACGCTGCACATGGTTTTGCCTTCGCGGCGGGCGTCTTCGAGCGCTGCACGGGCTTTCTCCAGCAAAGTCGCGTGATCGAGACCGGAACCCGGCACCAGGGTGGCGATACCGAGTTGCAGCGCAGGGGTTCTATCGGGTGTCGGACATTCGATCTCTTGCGCGGTACGGACTATCGATGAGGCGATCACCAGAGCGCCTGTCAGCGGGGTGTCTGGCAGGATGAGGACGAATTGACCTCCGCCCAAATGGGCGATCAGGTCGGGAGCGCGACCGACCTGGCTCTTGAACAAGGCGACCAGTTTTTGAGCGTGCAGGGTGTCCACCTGTCCCGGCCAGTCGAGGACCTGGGTCAAAATGGCACTGATCGGTTGTTTGGTACGTCCGCAGCGCGCATATTCACGTGCTAATCCACGATCCAGACCATAGGAGTTGGCGAGACCGGTGGTGTTGTCCAGTTCGGTGAGCTTCTGGAGTTCGAGGTCGATGTACTCCGGCAGCGTGCTGGACATCAGCGACTTCATGGCGACGATGCGTTCCATGGCCAGCAGTTTTGCGGCGAGAACGATCTGGTTGAGCGGTTTGACCAGGTAGTCGTCTCCGCCGGCCTCGATCGCCGCGCCGATGTCTTCGGGCGTATCGTTGGTGGAGATGTAGATGATGGGCACCCAGTCGCCGCCCAGGGCGCGCAGTCGTCGGGCGGTTTCCAGTCCGTCAATGCCGGGCATGACGATATCGAGCAAGACCAGGTCGGGCTGGAATGCCTGAAAGGCGGCGATGCCCGCCAGGCCATCCTCGGTTGCACATACCTCATGTCCCCACCGTTCCAGCCAGGCCAGCAGCAACTTGCGGTAGGCGGCGGTATCTTCGATGACGAGGATTTTCATGGCCAGTCTGTACTACGAGGCCCGCCGGATACAGTCGAGATAGGCGGCGCCATCGAGCGGTGTGCGATCACGCTGGGCGCGCCAGAGCGTTTCGCCGAGACATTCGAGGAGGGTGTGCTGGGCGTCGTGTGCATTGCCGTAACGCGAGCGCCGAGTTTCGAAGAGCGTGCGGATGCCCGGCGGCTGATCGATCGAGATTTGCTCCTCGATGGCCAGGTGCAGCGACAGATGAAGGAATGGGTTCATCGCGCCATCTTCCGGGGTCCATTCGCGTGTCAGGGCATCGGGAGCCGAGAGGAGTTCATGGTACTCCGGATGCATTTCTATCAGGTCGGCGGCGAGGGTTTCCAGCGCCGTGCCGGGCAGCTTGGCGACGCGTTTCCGCCACGCATCGATAAGAAACTGGCGTGCTTGGTCACGGCTGGGGTTGAACATCTCGTTTTCCCTTGTAATCGCAGAGGTCGAGGATAGCGCAGCGCCCGCATTCCGGTGTGCGCGCCTTGCAGACATAGCGACCGTGGAGGATCAGCCAGTGGTGGGCATGGCGGCGGTACGCGGCGGGAACCGCCTTGAGCAATTTCTTTTCGACGGCGAGCACATCTTTACCGGGGGCGAGCCCGGTACGGTTGGCCAGACGAAAGATGTGCGTATCCACCGCGATGGTCGGTTCGCCGAAGACCGTGTTGAGAATCACGTTGGCGGTCTTGCGGCCGACGCCAGGCAGGGATTCGAGGGCGGCCCGGTCGTGCGGCACCTCACCCTCATGCAAGGCCAGGATGCGTTCCGCCGTGGTGACGACATTTTTCGCCTTGGTGCGATACAGGCCGATGGTCTTGATGGAGTCGGCCAGTTTCTCTGCGCCGAGGGCGGCGATGGCCTGCGGTGTCGGAGCCGCCTTGAAGAGCTCGCGCGTGGCGAGGTTGACGCTTTTATCGGTGGCCTGCGCCGAGAGAATGACGGCGACGAGCAACTGGAAGGGGGTGGCGTACTCCAGTTCGGTGGTTGGTTCCGGATCGAGTGCCGCCAGGCGCCGGAAAAACTCTTCCCGCGCGGCGGGTTTCATGCCGGGATGGCAGCTTGCTGGGCGAGCAGGCGCGCCTTGGCGCGTTGGTTGGCGCGGTGATCGAGCCAGTTGCGTGCGGCGATCATCAGGCCGAGGATGAAAAAGGCGCCGGGTGGCAGGATGGCCAGCAGGAAGCCCGGATAGTCCTCCGGAAGGACCTGCCACGCAGAAAGCCC
>CAZAWN010000243.1:0-3420 GCA_964488825.1 uncultured Methyloversatilis sp.
GAAATTCCCGGCGGTCCCCCCGGTTCGCCTGACGAGGACGGCGACCGCTACATTGAAATCTGGAATAACGTCTTCATGCAGTTCAACCGCGACGAGGCGGGGGTGATGCATCCGCTGCCCAAGCCCTCGGTGGATACCGGCATGGGTCTGGAGCGCATCGCGGCAGTGCTGCAGCATGTGCATAGCAACTACGAGATCGATCTGATGCAGACGCTGGTCAAGGCGGCGGCACGGGAAACCGGCACGCATGATCTGCTGTTCCCCAGCCTGCGGGTGCTGGCCGACCATATCCGTGCCTGTTCCTTCCTGCTCTCCGATGGCGTGATACCCGGCAACGAGGGGCGTGGCTTCGTCCTGCGCCGCATCATTCGCCGCGCGATTCGTCATGGCTGGAAGCTTGGCGTGCGCCAGCCTTTCTTCCATCGGCTGGTGCCCGACCTGGTCGCCGAGATGGGCGTCGCCTATCCCGAACTTGCCAAGGCACAAGGCAAGGTGATGGAGACGCTCAGACAGGAGGAGGAGCGTTTCTTCGCCACCATCGAGCACGGTATGGCCATCGTCGAGGCCGATCTGGCCGAGATGGCGCGCAACGACAACAAGATCTTCAATGGTGACACCGCCTTCAAACTGCATGACACCTACGGCTTTCCGCTCGACCTGACGGCCGACATCTGCCGCGAGCGCGGCGTGACGGTCGATGCCGTGGCCTTCAACGCCGCCATGGCGCGCCAGAAGGAACAGGCGCGCGCGGCCGGAAAATTCAAGATGGCTGCCGCGCTTGAATACGCTGGCCCGACAACATGCTTCCATGGCTACACGATGCTGGAAACGAAGGGCAACGTGCTGGCGCTCTACAAGGACGGCGCGCCGGTCAATGAGCTGGCGGAAGGCGAGCTGGGCGTGGTCGTCCTCGACGACACGCCGTTCTATGCCGAGTCTGGCGGCCAGTGTGGTGACCGCGGCGTGCTGCAGTCGGTGCATGGCATCTTTGCCGTCGAGGACACGCAAAAAATTCAGGCGAGCGTCTTTGGTCATCATGGCGTCGTGAAAACCGGAACCATCAAAGTCGGCAATGGCGTGACGGCAAAGGTCGACCTGCAGGCGCGCGCGCGCACCATGCGCAACCACTCGGCGACACACCTGATGCACAAAGCCCTGCGTGAAGTACTGGGCGACCATGTGCAGCAGAAGGGATCGCAGGTCGATCCGGACAAGACGCGCTTCGACTTCGTCCATCACCAGCCCATGAGCAATGAAGAAATTCGCAAAGTCGAAACGCTGGTGAATGCCGAGATTCTCGCCAACGCGGTCGCCGAAGCGAAGGTCATGCCGCTCGTCGACGCGCAGAAGACCGGCGCGATGATGCTCTTCGGCGAGAAGTACGGCGACGAAGTGCGTGTGCTCTCCATCGGGTCGTCGAAGGAGCTTTGCGGGGGCACGCACGTCGCTCGTACCGGCGATATCGGTTTCTTCACCCTGGTCGCCGAAGGCGGCGTGGCGGCTGGAGTACGCCGAGTCGAAGCGCTGACCGGCGACAACGCTCTGGCTTACGTGCAGGGCATGGAAGGGCTGCTGGGGGGCATCGCCGGCACCCTCAAGGTGGTGCGCAGCGATGCGCCAGCACGCGTCAATGCCTTGCTGGATCAGGTGCGGCGTCTCGAACGCGAACTGGCGGGACTGAAAGGCAAACTGGCTTCGGCGCAGGGCGACGATCTGCTGGCGCAGGCTGTCGATATCAAGGGAATCAAGGTTCTGGCGACCACGCTGGAAGGCGCCGATGTGCCGGCCTTGCGCGAAACCATGGACAAGCTGAAGGACAAGCTCAAGTCCGCCGTCATCGTACTGGCGAGCGTCGCCGACGGCAAGGTCAGCCTGATCGCCGGTGTGACCTCGGATCTGACGGGCAAGCTGAAGGCTGGCGAACTCGTCAATCAAGTGGCGCAGCAGATCGGCGGCAAGGGGGGCGGCCGGGCCGACATGGCGCAAGCCGGCGGTACCCAGCCGGACCACCTGCCGCGCGCACTGGCCAGCGTGCCTGGCTGGGTCGAAGCGAAGCTCTGAAAGTCGGCGCTGGCGGGACGGCACAACGGCGTCCCGATCTGCGTAATCTTGATCCGCATCAAGGAAATTGCCTTGTCTTGTCCCTAGACTCCTTCACGGTAGTGGTGTCTTTCCCTACGCGTAAACCTTGGAGGAACAACAAATGGGAACCAGTAGTCTGATGCGCAAAATTGCCGGGACGGCAGCGCTATGCGCCGCCGCAGTGTTCGGCATGTCCGGGGCCATGGCCCAAAGTAATAAACTCGATCCGGCCTATGCGAAGCAGCAGGAGGCAACGGCAAGCCAGGCCAAGGGTGCGATTCTTGGATCGAGCAAAACCAAAATCAATTTCGTCGATGTCAATAACTGCTACAGCTGCCACAAGGACATCAAGGAGTTCCATGTCAGCAGCAAGCACGCCGACGTGAACTGTGCCTACTGCCACACCGGCACAGACGAGCACCTGAAGCTGGAAGGCAAGCCGAAGGCGCCGGCGCAAGCCTCGATCGGTACCCGTACCGACCATCATGCCTGCGGCACTTGCCACCAGGAGCAGATGAATACTTTTGCGACGATGAACTACGACTCGCACGCCAAGGTTGAAAAAGCCCAGGCTCGCAGCGTTTCACCGATGTTCGACAAGCTGATGCAGCCGCATGGCTTCACCAAGGAGCACGCCGAGCCGCGCAGCCACATCTTCATGACCCTCGATCACATCATCGTGGATCGTGCTTACGGCGGTCGCTTCCAGCTCAAGGACTGGACCTACATTACCGACGCCAAGAGCGCCGTGTCGGATATGTGGAGCACCATGCTGGTCGACAAGGAGCCCAGCACCACCGATCAGAAGGCTTTCATGCCACAGGTGGCCACTGCGGCCAACCCGGTCTGCATGAATTGCAAGTCCTTCGACAACATCCTGAAGTGGAAGTACATGGGAGACCCGGACCCCAAGGCGCAGTGGAGCCGCGTTTCCAAGCCGGCCGAATTTGCCAAGGCCATCAACCATGCCCTGAACTGCTTCATGTGTCACGACCCGCATTCGTCCGCCCCGCGCGTTGCGCGTGATGGTCTGATCCAGGCGGTGGTTGATCGCGGCGAAGGCACGTATCCGTACGACAAGGCCAAGAGCGAAAAGAACCCGATGAAGAAGGTCACCTTCCGCGACGGTTTCCGCGCCATCGGTCTGCTGTCCAAACCTGACTCCAACGTCATGTGCGCCCAGTGCCACGTCGAGTACAACTGCAACCCCGGCTTCGAGCCGAATGCAGGTCCGGATGGCAAGGACAAGCCGGTGACCATGGCTGATCAGCGTACCAACCTGTTCCAATGGACCAAGGTTTCCGACTACAACAAGAAGATGGTCGAGAAGTTCGGCAA
>CAZAWN010000244.1:0-3407 GCA_964488825.1 uncultured Methyloversatilis sp.
TTGAGAAGCTGGGCGCAGATCTGGCTGTGGCGCGCTTGCGACGCAAGGAGTCGTTAAAAACCTGGGCCCAGCGCATGGGTGTGTCGGTGCCTACGCTGCAGCGGCTTGAAGCGGGTGATCCGGGGGTGGGCATCGGTATTGTGGCTACGGCGCTGTGGCTTATTCAGCGTGATGGTGAGCTTGGAAAGCTGGCCGCGCCTGAGCACGACCAAGGAGCGATTGAGATGGATATCCGCGAGGCGGTTGAGCTGGGGCGCGCTCGCGCCAGGGCCTCCGCAGAAGCACGCACCAGTGCAAGACGGCCGAAGGCTTGATATGCGGATCGATGATTTGTACCTGTGGTACCTCGAAAACCCGGCTGCGCCGCGTTATGTAGGTGCCTTGAAGCTGGTTTCGACCGGCAAAGGGGTTTCGTTGCATTACGGTGAATACTTGGAAGGCGCATTTCGCACAAGTTGGCGTGACGCAGCGGGACATCGATAGCTTGGCGCAGCAGATCGACGGCGAATATCTCCTGTCCCAACGCACCGGGTTCGCCCCCGCCCAATTTCAGGACTTGCCGAGTAAAAAAACGCGAACCGGTCCTTTCCGCAATTCTTGATTGACAAGGCAGAGCTACGGCGTGCACCGAGTTAAGGGGCGGGGCTCTGCCCGTCTGGGCCGCGTTTGATTCGTGCATTTGATACTCGATACTGGTCATTTGAATCGGAGCGGTAAGCATGGCTTGCCTCATCCATTATTGAGCCCAGTGAAAACTGCCGTCACGCCAACGCCGACTTTTCTACAACAGTTTTTTCAGATCCGTGGAGGCCACCTCATCGAGATGACGAAAGGCCGGTGCGATAGCCTCGATTTCGCGGCCCGCGACGCCATAGCTTTCAAAACGCACTTTCCACTCGCGGACGACACGCCAGATCCGGTCGATGGTTTCCAGAGCGTCCTGCCGGGTAATGCCGAACCTGGCATGGCCCGACAGTGCGTTATCCAGCGTTGCCAATCGTCCCTGCTGGCCGACAGCGAGGTGCAGATGGCGCTCGGTCGCCAACATGGGGCGCGGCATCACATCGTACAAGGGCGACAACCGCCATGAGCGTGTCTCCGTGTTCCACAAGAACGCATGGTTACGCAGATGATCGTCGTCGTTGGTGACGAAAATATTGAACACCATCCTGCCAAAGAGTTCACGACAGCCGGGCTTGATGGCGTGCTCGTCGGTTCGGGCGCGAATCGCACCGGCAATCTCGGCATAGCTTTTGTTGCGTGATTCCGATTCATGGCAGCCCAGCATCGTCAGGGCGCTGACCATGTGATGCCGGTATTGCACGCCGCCCGCCAAGGTGCGATCGAAGCGCTGAATCAGCATGACGGTTTTGCCACCAATCGTCTCTGACTTCACAGCTGGCACATCCAGCCCCGCCGCATCGGCCAACTGCAAGGTGGCGGTCTCGATGGCAGGCACGTCGATCCGCTCGCCATGCGAACGGAACTTGGCCAACCAGAGCACGCCGGCATCATCCTCCACCCCCGCCTTGGGGCGCATGCCGCCCAATTGGCTACCGGCGAGAAAGATGTCCTCCAACTGTGCCGGTATCGGCAAACCTTGCTCGATACGGTCTGCCGCCTCCATCAGGTATTCGAGTCGATGAATGCTGTTGCGCGCCAACACAGGCGGAGCGTCCAGCGAGCGACGAATATCCAGCGCACCTACGCGCTGGCTTCCCGCTTCCAGCAGATAAGTCGATTCCGGCAGACCATTCGGTGGCGCCTTCAAGCGGGACTCGATTACACGCCGACCCCAGGCATCCGGGGCCGCATCGCGAATTCCGCCAAAGAGTGCCAGTCCTTCGACGGGACGCAGTTCCTTGCCGCGCACAGCGGCACAATCCGCGATAGGCAAACTGACGGGATCAATTTCAACGGCTTGCGGGCGATCAAGGTATAGCGTTCCATACCGAAAACCCGAGGTCAGCACCTCGGTTCCCATTTCGGTCATGGTCAGCAGCCCTGCAGGAACAAAGCAATCCTTCAGGTGAGCAAAGACGGCAAGCGGGGTGGCCATCAGAAATCCAGTTCCTTCAACTCGGCCTGGGAGAGTGTTCGGGCGCGCTTGGGCAGACTGTCATGCGCCATCGCCAGCACCACCGGGTCATCGACCGTCAGGAGCGACACCAATGTCTTGCCCGGCGCAATCGCATCCAGATACCGCACCACCTGACCTATGGAGACAGACGCCGAGCCATTTTCGATCAGGGAGGCCGTGGCGCGGGAAATCCCGGCCCGGGTTGCCGCCTCGGATTGGCGCATACGCCGCGCGATCCGCGCCTTGCTCAACCGTGAGCCAAGCTCCGCCAATTGTGCCTTGAGCTCGGGGGGCATTGCTGAATTTTGGTCGACTTTCATGTTGTCAATATATTCAGACACTATCTAACTTAAGACAACTATAAAAGACATTGCTTTGATGATCAATGGTGCAGGTTGAGCACTCCAATGCATTCGGCGGGCGCGATCACCTTTGGCCCGATTGAAGATTCGACAACATGCGTTGCGTCATGCGGAGTTCTCAGAATCATCTCGCCAATGTCTTGCGCAATTTGTCACGCAGCGCATCGAAAGCGGCGAGGTAGCGATCCAGTTCGTCGAGAATTTTTGAGATTTCATGTTCGTCGTAGACGTGGGAAGACAGGTTTCGCATTTCGATCATGTCAAGCCAAACTTGTTCTTCGCCGAGCAAGCCTTGGGCAAACGCTTCCTTAAAGACAGGGCGTGGTGCGCGGGCGTCTATACCAAGGAAATCGAGAACGCGCTTGAGTGCTTTCCAGGCCATTTCGTAGGTGAACTCGAAGCGTTTGGCAGCGACATCCAAGACGATATCGCCGTTGCCTTGGGCGAACCAGTTATCACGCTCTGCGACAACTATCCTCAGCCGTTCCAGCGCTCGTTCGAAGTACATCAATCCATCTTCCGCCCGGAGCTCCTTGGTCGCGCTGTAGATGACAAGGCCGGTATCACGCACGCGATTGGCGAAGCGGCTCTCCGCCTTGGCAATATTGGCAATATCGATGCGATAGAGGGTGTGTATCTCGTCAAGCTCTTCACGGATTCTTTCCAGAGCTAGCGGGTCGGCATCGGGCGCGTCGAAGGCAAAGTCGTAATCGCTCTCCGCCTTGGCTTCCCCCGTTACGCGAGACCCGAAAAGATAGATGCGGGTAGGCGAAGTATGCTTGAGGATGAGCGCTCGCACGGCGTCGACAAGCTTTGGGTCGTATTCCTTGGAAATCATGGTTGCTCAAGTGGCCGACTTCGGATATGAAGGTGGATTGTACGCATTGCCGGTGGAAAACCGATCCGGATTTTGCCGGGTTCCAGCTCTAGCAGAAAGTCGTGCAAAACCAGCTTGCCCCCGGTTG
>CAZAWN010000245.1:0-3385 GCA_964488825.1 uncultured Methyloversatilis sp.
AGACGCCGGCGAAGATCATGCCGGCGCGCATGACGATGGCGCCGAGCACGCCGTACAGCAACACGCGGCGCTGCAGTTCCGGCGGCACGGCGAAGTAAGTGAAGATCATCACGAAGACAAACATGTTGTCGACGGACAGCGACTGTTCGATCAGATAGCCGGCGAGAAACTCCAGCGTCTTGGTGCGCGCAACCTCGGGGCCGTGGGCGCCGTTCAGGTACCACCACAGAAGGGCAGCGAAGGCGAGCGCCAGACTGACCCAGACAGCCACCCAGGCGGCGGCTTCCTTGACATGCACGCGGTGCGCCTTGCGCCCGCCGAACACGAACAGATCCAGCGCCAGCATGGCCAACACAAAAACAATGAAGCCGACCCACATCGGGCCGGTGGCAAAGCTGACAACAACATTCTCTTGCATGAAATATCCTCAGGAACGAATCAGCGCCATGACCTGACCGGCATCCAGCGTTTCGGCCTTCTGCTGAATTTGGGGCAGATACTGCGTTTGCAACTGTTTCGCGGGACCCAGGAGACTCTGGAACGTGTCGCGCAACAAGTCGGTGCTCATTGTCCGTCCGCCCGCGTAATAGCGCCGGGCCACCTGGCCGAGCGCATAGGTGGTGGCGAAGGAAAAGGCCATTCCGGTCGCCGCACTGCCGATCTTGCCAAAGGCCTTCCCGGCCGCCTTGCCGAGCAGACCGCCGAGCAACTTGCGCCCGAACTGTTCCAGATATTGCGAAGTCAGCCCGACCCCGGCAGCGGCAATGAACTCCTTGATATGGCCCTGGTCGAGCGTCACCCCATGCGCCTTGCCGATGCCGTAGACCATCTTGATCTGCAGCGGGATGATCGCCATCGACGCCCAGGACTGCGGCAGCAGTTCCAGCGCGCCGCACAGCAGCGCATAGTTGAGAATGGATTTGTCCTGCTCGGCAGAGGAAACGGCTGAGGGGACAGCCGGAACGGAGGGCGCGGCCGGCGGCGGGACGAATTCGGTCTGATCGACCAAAGTCTCGATCTCACCTTCAATCAAGTCGGTTTCCAAAGCCGGCAAGGCAAACAGGCGCTTCAGTTCGTCAAGAAAACGGCGCTCGGCATCGGCCAGCCGCCCGTCGGCCTCACAGACGCAGACCGCCATCTCGTAAGCGAACTGGCGCTGGCCGGCATCCGTCAGCATCGCCGACGCGGCGGCCAGTGTCTGGCGCTTGAGGAGAATATCCTGATACAGGCGTTTCAGATCGGGAGCGACATCATCTCCCGCCAGACTCTCAGCGACGCGGCGCACCTCCTCGCGTTCGCGTTCATCCTTGGCGCCATCGGCGAACGCGGCATGGATGGCAATGGCGAGTATGGCTTTCTTTTCTTGGGAGGTCATCGGAGTATTCCTGAAATGTCGATCAAGATGGAAGCATTACATTGTCGACTTATCGAATGCTCGGCACAAACAGATAAATGTTAGTTGTTAGTTCGAATAAAACGAACTCTTCTCCCCAAGCAAGGGAAGGTTTGTGCTCCTTTTTTGGTGGGGTTGTCGCTGCGTCAGTGCGGAGTTCCCGATTCACTCCTTGACGAATGCTTTGCCCTGGCTATCGGGGATGTTGTCTTCGCGGTAGGGGTAACGCACGTGACCATAGCGAATGAGCAACACACCGAGCGTCAGGAGAAAGATGGCCGCGGCGACGCCCAACATGCGCCATTCCGTCATTTCCTTGATATCGATGATCAAGTAACGCGCGAGTGCGACCATCGCGATATACATGGGGAAACGCACGGGCAACTGGCCCGATTTGAAATATTGGCCAATCATGGCCAACACTTCGAGATAGAGAAACATCAGCAACAAGTCGGCAAGATGCACCGTGCTTGCGGCAACCATCGTCAACACCTCGTGATACATCGCCACAACGGTAGCAATGCCAATCACCAACAAGCCGAGATACTCGAAAAAATCCAGTCCGCAACTGAAAATACAGCGCAGGCGATAGAAAGTATTGGAGCGGATGTCCATAAGCAAGGGGATAGGTTGGTCGAGGGATAGTCAGTCTGCTTCGGCTACGAGGACATTATCGCAATACTTCGGCTAGACCAGTCATGCAGTTGGGCAAGGCCCACCTCGCTCAGATCGGGCAGTACAGCCACGGCGCCAGTGAAGTCGTCGCGGTGCGTCCAGGAACTTTCGGTCACCAGCACCGGGATGCCGGCACTCAGTGCGGCACGTACCCCGTTCTTCGAGTCTTCAATGGCCAGGCAGGTTTTCCCTGGCAGGCGAAGCTTTTCCAGCACCCAGCGATAGATATCCGGCGCCGGTTTCTTGGCGGTGGCCTGCTCGCCGGCACCAATGACCTCAAAACAATCCAGCGGCAAGTCGGCCAGCGTCGTGGCGAGCAGCACATCAACGTTGGCACGCGATGTGGTGGTGGCGATCGCCAGGCGCACCTCCGCGTCGATCAATTCGCGGATCAGGCGCACCACGCCCGGCCGGGCCGGTACATCGCCCATTTCGACACGCCGCTCGTAGACACGCGTCTTGCGCTGATGCAGGCGGGCGATGAAAGCCATACTGTCTGGCTGCGCCATACGCTGAGAATCAACACAGCGGCAGTAATGCGCCAACCGCTCCTTGCCGCCGGCTACCGCCAGAAGCTCGACATAGACCTCGACATCCCAGTGCCAGGGCAGGCCGAATTCCTTAAACGTCTCATTGAAGGCTTGGCGATGCGTTTCCTCGGTATCGGCCAGCGTACCGTCGACATCGAAGATCACTGATTGCAGGGTCATCGCACCCCCTGCTTCAGCCGGGTTTCAAGCTCCTCGGCCATCAGTCGCAACACCTGTCTGCGGACCTTGGGCGCACCCTGGTGGTAATCATGCACGGTACAGGACACTGGTTCGTGTAGGGCCGTCCGGCCTGCATCCTGAAAGTCGCTCCAGGCCACGACCGGCATGTCGTACAGACTGGAGTCGACCAGTACCCATTCCCGTTCGTCGAGCAGCAGGGACATCGGCGGCAGACTCTCCAGGCCGAAGCAGGTCGGTCGATGGAAATGCCGCCAGTAGCGGCGCCAGACGTTCCATATTTCCGCTGGAATGCGCGAGGAATACTGGCTCAGGGCGGGGCAATCGCGCAGGCGTTCGTACATCGCCAGGCACCTGCCCTACTCGTCCTCACCCAGTTCCGGGTCCCAGCCCTTGGCGCGCGCGGTCTGGATCGCCCGCTCATACAGTTCGCCATGGCGATTGAGCAATTCCGGCGGCAGGCGGCTCGGCAGATTGGCGTACTTGTCCCATTCCGTCTGCACTTGTTCCATCAGCACCTGCATGCGGCCGGCAGACCAACCGGTGCAGTCTTCCGTCTCGTCGATCAGACCGAACAGCCAGCCGTCGA
>CAZAWN010000246.1:0-3378 GCA_964488825.1 uncultured Methyloversatilis sp.
AAATCTTCCCGATAACCTTACGCTTTATGCCGTACATGGAAACACCCAGCCAAGGTGTTGCCGGCTGTGAATTACCGTAGGAATTTGGTGTCGTAATCTGGCGGTGCAAATTGGCGGCGAGAAGAGGTGGTCGAGTGAACGACACAGGGGGCCTCGCGGCCCCCTGTGGTTTTGATGGTGACGGCTGATCAGAACGGTGGATCGGAGATTTCAACGTCGTAAAGGGTCACGCGATCGCTCTTGAACTTGGCAAGCAGGACGGCCTCGTAGTGAGCCCAGATGCGCTCGCGCAAATCGTCGATCAGTTCGATGATGGCCATGACCTGCTCGGGCGACCAGTTTGGATCGATCAGCAAGGGGAGACCGTGACGGAGGCCGGACGGCTGATGATGTCTCATGCTGGGGTTTCCTTGGTCTTGCGCTTCCTTGACTTGGCGGCAGTGCGCTCCTGCGCCTCCTTGCGGCGATAAGACTCCCCCTTGATCGCGACGATCTCGGCGTGATGTACCAGGCGATCGATCATCGCCACCACGCAACTGGCGTTGGGAAACACCTCCGACCATTCCGAGAACGCCTTGTTCGTCGTGATCAGCGTGCTCTTCTTCTCGTGACGACGGTTGATCAGTTCGAACAGCAAATCGGCATGGCGGTTCGAATAGGATAGGTAGCCGACCTCGTCGATGAGCAGAAGGTCCGGGGCGGCATACCGCTTCAGCCGGTAACGCAGCGCCGAATCGCTATCGAGACCCGCCAGATCGCCGAGCAACTGGCCGGCGGTGGCGAACAGGACGGTGTAGCCGTTGAGCACCGCCTGATGCGCGATATTCTGGGCAATCATCGTCTTGCCCAGACCGCTGGACCCAACCAGAATGGCGTTCGTGGCCGACGCCAGGAAGTCCAGCTGCATCAACTCGGCGATGGCTCGCTGATCACACTGCTGCGGCCAGGCCCAGTCGAAGTCGGCCAACGGCTTGAAACGACCGATATGCGCACAACGCAAGCGACGCTCGAGAGAACGCCGGGCGCGTTCCGTTTCCTCCCAAGTCAGCAAGGCATCCAACCAAGGGGCATCGACGCACTCGGTCCAGTGGGCCAGCAGGCCATGCAGTTGCAAGGCCGTGGCACGACCTTTGGTATCAGTGCGGGTCGTCATTGTCGTTCTCCATCAAGGTGTCGTAACCATCAAGCGCATGCGGACGTACCGGCACATCCCGACGTTTCACGTGTTCGGGCAAAGGCACCACGAGAGACGGCGGCTCATCTCTGGCTTGGCGCCGGCGCTCCAGCGTCACGCGTACCGCATTCGGATGTGGCACGCCGCGCGCCATGGCTTCGGCGATGGCGGCCGCCAATTCGGACGTGCCGTAGGCATCCAGCAGTTCCGACAGCGCGCGGACTGTCCGTCCCAACGGTTCCCCGCGTTCGGTTGCCTGCGTCAGCAAGTCCCGGCTGGCCGGGAGTATGGTGATCAGATGATCCGCGCCACGATGCGCATGGGCAGCACGCTTGTGTGCGACCAATGTTTCGACATGCTCAGGACACTCGATTTGCTGGCCACGATCGAAGGAACGCGGATGCGTGGCGATCACCGCCTGACCGTCGAGAATGCGCACCGTATCCAGATCGGCTGCAACGGTCAGGGTTCTGCTCACACAGGTGTGCGGGATTGAGTAATCGTTCAGATCGAAGCGTACATAGGGGGTCTTGCCGGCGGATACGGCCTTCATCTCGTCGGTGGGAAAGTCATCGTCCGGCAAAGCGAGTAGGCGCACCTGCTCCTGAGCAAAGGCTGCGCCAACCGAGAGCGATTCATCCTCCGGACAGCGGCGCTCACGGGCGGGACCCGAGGTCCAGGCGACGGCCTGCGCATTGAGGTCGTCCAGGCCTTTGAATGGTCGGCCGGCAAAGAAGGCGTCGCGAATGTAACGAATGGCGCGCTCGACGCGGCCTTTCTGGTTGCCGCGGGCGACCGCGACCGGGCGTGGCTCGAAGCGATAGTGGCCGGCCAGTGCCAACAGTGTCGGGTTGAAGCGGATTACTGAGCCCTGGCGCTCAAGGACCGCGCTCTTCAGATTGTCGTACAGCGCGACTCTGGGACAGCCGCCCCAAGCCGTAAAAGCATCGACATGGCCGCGCAGGAAGTTCTCCATGTGGGCGCCAAGGTAAAAGCGCAGGAAGATCTCGCGCGACCAGGACAGCACCGCAACGAACCCCATCAGGGGACGCCGGGCTTGGCCGATGTCGAGATGGCCGAAGTGTCCCCAGTCGATCTGGCACTGCTCGCCCGGTAATGTCCGCAGGCGCAGGTAGGCTTCCGCTTTGGGCCGGGGCCGGTGGCGGGCGATCAGGTGGCGGAAGTGATCCGGCCGCCCGGGGTAGCCCCGATCCTTGACCATGGCGTAGAGCCGGCTGGCACGCAGGCGCGGAAACTGTTCCAGGGTCTCCAGAATGAACGGCAGGTAGGGATCGATGGCCGAGGGGCGCACGATGCGATTGAGGCTGGGTAGGCCAGCCTGAGCCAGCACCCGGGCGACGCTGTCGCGGTGCAGGTTCAGTTGGGTGGCGATGGTGCCGACCGGCCAGTGCTCGGCGTGATGTCGGCGCAGGATTTCGGCTTCAGTTTCGGGGGTAAGGGTCATGGACGCTCCTGTTCTGTCGAGGATGACGATTCCGACAGCGCAGGAAGTCCTGGCGTACCCCTGCCGGTAGTGCTCGATGGCAGCGGCAGCAGTGCTGGTGTGATGAGGTTTCCGGTGCAGTCGGTTCGACCGCGAGTAGATCAGCCACCCCCACCGGCGGGGAACCCTGATGCGTCACTTTCTGTAATTTCGCCCGGTAGCGGCGCTGCCGTTCGGCGTGCCGATGGCGGCCAGGCAATCCGCTTTGGTAGCGCCGTCCGGCAGCTCGCACGCTACGTTTCCTCGCCGCGTGCGAACAGGTACGCGTGCAGTAGCGGTTGCCTCGATCACAGTGGCTGCATATCACCACGGCCATGCGGCAGCCCGCGCACAGGTAGCGTCTCCCAGGAAGTTCCATCGGCTTCTCGGGCCAATGGATCGCGTCGACAACGCCCGCTTCGTGACATACTTGGCATGCAACGTTGCCTGTTGGCTACGGGCGTGGCGCTGGTTCTGACTTGGCGGTTGGGTCCGGCGTCGCGCCAGCATCTTCCACCGGCCGGACAGCTTTCTACCTCATCCGATCCACCCCTGCCGCGCTTCGCTTGCCAGACAGTCCGATCGCTACGCGATCCCACCGCCGGGAGCCCTGCGGGCAGCAAACCGTAAAACCGGTATTTCCATACCTGAAAACCGAAAACCAAAAACCTCGGTCAGATCGCCTACGCCAAAATTACACGTTGATTCAGCACCGCCTACA
>CAZAWN010000247.1:0-3324 GCA_964488825.1 uncultured Methyloversatilis sp.
CCGACCCAATCCAGTCGGTCGAGGTAGCAGTGATTAAATGGCTGCTGACTGGTAGCGAGCAGTCGGTTCATAACATCGCAAATCCAATGATTAAGTCTTTGTCAGGATTACGATGGATCTGTTGTGAGCTATTGAGCGCGTAGTATTGCAGTGAGTTGCTCAATCGCCTCAAGCAGGTGATTAACCAAGGGGCCAACAGACACCAGATCATTCGCCTTGGCCAGACTTTCAATTTCCGCGGCGCGACGCTCGGCTGGTTCGGCACCGAATGCCGCCAAGGTCCCCTTCAGGCCATGCGCGCGACGGACGACTTCATCTGCATCAAGAGCATCGAGCGCGTTTTGCAGGTCCGCACATTCCGCTGCGTAGTGCTCGAGAAAGGCTGGGCGCAGGATGTCGATGATTTCTGCGTCCATGGCACTAATCGCCGTGCGGTAATCAAAGGCCGGGATGGTCGAAATGGCTTCTGCCGATTGATTGACAAAATCTCCGCATCCTCCTGTGCTGGACGGACCATGCCTGGAGAGTTTTTCTGTCAGCTCCGATTGCGTGATCGGCTTAGATAAATAGTCATCCATACCGGCAGCGAGACAGGCATCGCGGTCGCCCTGCATGGCGTTGGCCGTCATTGCGACGATCTTGTGTGGCGCAGAGTTACGCTCCTTCTCCATGGCGCGGATACGTTGCGTGGCCTCGATGCCCCCCATCACCGGCATCTGCATGTCCATCAGCACCACCGCGAACCGCTCACCCGCACAGAGTCGACTGAGCGCTTCCTGTCCATTTTCGGCCAATGTGACCTGGTGTCCCCATTTTTCGAGCAGATGGATCGCCAGTTTCTGGTTGATCGGGTGGTCTTCGACCAGAAGAATCCGCATCGGCGACATCGACAGAACCGGTTTGCTCTCGGGTGAAACCATCGACGGGCCATCTGCCCTCATGAGAGGGAGTGTGAATTGAAAGGTACTGCCACTGCCCAGGCAACTTTCAACGGTCAGACTGCCCCCCATCAGGCCGACCAGACGCTGCGTAATCGTCAGGCCAAGTCCCGAGCCACCATACTTGCGGGTCGTCGAGGTATCCGCCTGAGAAAACGACTCGAAAATTGTGCCCAACTTGTCCTGCGGAATGCCGATGCCGCTATCCTTGACCGAAAAGCGCAAGTGCGTTCGGTCATCCTCTACTCCGACGACTTCGATGCGGATGGAAATCTCGCCGCTGTCGGTAAATTTAATGGCATTGCCGGCCAGGTTGACCAAGACCTGGCGCAGACGCGTCGGGTCGCCTGCCACATAGGGGGGCACGTTTTCGTCAATATCGCAGCAGAAGGCAAGCTGTTTTTCCTTCGCGCGTACCAACAGCGGGTGCAGGCATTCGTTGACGGTGCGCGCTAGGTCAAAGCCCACCTGTTCCACCACCAGTTTCCCGGCTTCGATCTTGGAGAAATCGAGGATGTCGTTGATGATGCCCAGCAAGGAGTCGGCCGAACGCCGGACGATCTCCATGTATTCCTTGCGTTCGCTCTCCGAGTGGGCGTCGAGCGCAAGGTCGGTCATGCCGATGATGCCGTTCATTGGGGTGCGGATCTCGTGGCTCATGTTGGCCAGGAAATCGCTCTTTGCCTGGTTGGCGGCCTCGGCTGCGTCGCGCGCAGCCAGCAGTTCCGTCCGGGTACGACGTCGCTCCATCGCCTGTCCGATTTGCGACGCGATGCTCCCCAGCAGCACCTGCTCCTGTTCCAGGAACGCTACCCCGTTTTCAGACGGTGCAATGCGAAACACTTCGATCCGGTCTTCCGGTCCGCCATTGGAAATCGCGGCTACCTGACGCCACACCGACTCCTGGAACCCCGGCGTGATGAAACTGTCACCGCGGTAACAGATCCGTGCGTGAGTCTCGTCCGGTGCAAGCCAGCCGGGCGGCAGCAGGCGAACGATGGTGTCGAGTAGATCCGCATCGTTCAGCGCCTCGTTTTGCAGTGCCTGCGTCACCTTATTCAGGCAGGTCCATTCCTTCACCCGTTCGTTAAGGTCAAATACGGTATTACGCAGCGACGCTTCCGCCTGCTTGAGCGGCGTGATGTCGCTGCGGATAGACATGTAGTGCTGCGGCAGGCCCTCTTCGTCGAGAAAGGGCACCATCGTCGCACTAACCCAGTAAAGACTGCCGTCCTTGCGCCGGTTGCACAATTCGCCTGACCACACCTTGCCGCTGGAAATGGTGTGCCAAAGGGCCTCAAACAACTCCTTCGGGTGGGTACCGGAATTGACAATGCGATGATTGGCGCCAATCAGTTCGTCAAGCGGGTAGCCGCTGATGTCGACGAAGCGCTGGTTGGCGTAGGTAATGTTCCCCGCGGTATCCGCAATGGAAACAATGGTGTGCTGGTCGATGGCAAACAACTGCTGTTCCAGCGCACGCCGCGCCTCATTCAGCTGGAGATTGGCATTTTTCGCATCGAGCAGGGCGTGCGACAGCGCATCTGTCCGGCGTTCGACCTCGCGTTCAAGATTGCTGGCCGAGGCTTGCAAGGATTGATTGGCATGGTAAAGCTCGAGTGACTTCTTTTCGAGCAGGCCCTCGGCTTCCTTGCGCGCACTGCGTTCGCGCTCGAGGCGCTGTTTCAGGCGCTCGATTTCATCACTCATGGGCGTGTCAGGACAAAACGTTCCTTGCGTGCATCACCCGCACCCAGTGTTTCGCGCCGGATCGCAATGTTGCCGCCAAAATGCGCGATGCAGCCGCGCATCAACCCATCGGCAAGGTCCTCAAAGTGGCGGCGGGAATCGTAGATGAGTATGAGTTCCTTGCCATTGTTGAGGTACTCAACGTCGAATCGCGGCAATTCGGCATCCGGATAGAGCTTGCGCACCTCGGCATGAATGACGTCCTCGATGCCGGCAAGAAAATCAAATGCATCCGTGACGCCCGTGAAAAAACTCGGGTAGCCCCGCACGAAAATACCGAACAGGTGCTCACCATAAATCTTGAGCAAATCCGGCACGGCGACGCCGCTGCGCTGCGAAAGAGCGACAACCAGTGCAACGATTTCTTCATGAGGGTAAGTGCCAATAGCGGTATAGGCACCGCCGGAGGGTAAGTTCGCATCGTCGATGATGTCGTCCACCATGTCGGCAGAAAAACGATCTTCGACCATTTCCAGAAACTCGGTGAATACCACGCCCTTCATGAACTGTCTCCAATATTCAATGGCAGACAATATTACCCTTGGTCTGGTGGGAATTGATCATCGGCAGGTTCCATACCTGTTGCAGACGCCTCAAAGGCGGCTTTATAGAAACGACGTGCTGCCGCTTCTGGCCG
>CAZAWN010000248.1:0-3316 GCA_964488825.1 uncultured Methyloversatilis sp.
CCGAGTTCACTGGCACACGGGTGCTGGTCGCGGAAGACGAGCCGATCACCCAGATCGTCTCCTGCGGCCTGCTCGAAGATGTCGGCTTCGTCGTCGATCTGGCCGTGGATGGCCAACAGGCGCTGGAACTGGCCAAACGCACGCCCTACGCCCTGATCCTGATGGACATGCAGATGCCGGTGATCAATGGTGTGGAGGCGACACGGGCCATCCGCGCCGATTCCCTGAACAAGACCACCCCCATTCTGGCGATGACGGCGAACGCCTTCGATGAAGATAAAGGCGTGTGCCTTGCCGCCGGCATGAACGAACACCTCAGCAAACCGGTCGATCCGCAAAAGCTCTATGAAACCTTGTGGGAGTGGCTGGGGAAGGCGGAAAATACCCACTAGAATCAGGGGCAAGCCCATCCTCAGGAGATTGCGATGAGAAACCTCTGGCTGACCTGTCTCACCAGCCTGTGCTGCCTGCTGCCTTTCGGCGCGGCGGCGAATCCGCCGACCAAGGCCAAATATGTCGTCGCCTTTGCGCAGGACACCATGGCGAACGACTGGCGTGCCGCCCAGGTGCGCGACATACGCAACGCGCTGGCCGCCCACGCCGACATCGAGTTCCGCTTCTCCGACGCTGGCGGCGATACCGCGCGCCAGGTGCAGGACATCGAAAACTTCGCCGCGCAGAAGGTCGATGTACTGATCACCAGCCCGCGCGATGCCGAGTTGATGCGCGAACCGATCGCGCGGGTCTATCGCACCGGCATTCCGGTCATCCTGCTGTCGCGGCGGGTCAATGGCGAGGAATTTTCCCATTTCGTCACCGCCGACAACCGCGCCATCGCGCGTCAGGCCGCGCAACATCTGGCCAAGCGGCTGAACGGCAAGGGCCATATCCTGGTCCTGCAGCACATTCCGACTTCGACGCCTGGCCAGTTGCGCACTGAAGGCTTTCTCGACGAGATCGCCCGGCATCCCGGCATCCAGGTCGCCGCGATCAAGCGCGCCGACTCGCAGCGCGCGCTGGCGATCCAGAAGATCGAAGAAGCGCTGGCCGAGAAGCTGCCCTTCGACGCCATCTACGCCCAGTCCGACAGCATGGCGCTGGGGGCGATCCTGGCGCTGAAGAAGGCGGGGCGCGATACGAAGAGAATCCCGATTACCGGCATCGACTACATTGGCGAAGCGCGCGAAGCCATTCGCGCCGGCGATCTGGACGCCAGCTTCACCTACCCCACGTTCGGCAAGGAAGGCGCGGAAGCGGCCGTCAAGCTGTTGCGCGGCGGCAAGCTGGTCAAGAAGGAAGTCGTCCTCGATTCCACTGCCGTCACACGCCTTAACGTCGAGAAGATCGAGCCAATTTTCTGAAGGCCATGCGCAAGGCGACGCTCGCGCGGCAACTGCTGACCTTCTGGATCGTCGCCAGTTGCGCCCTGCTGTTGTTGCTCGGTGTCGTCTATCGGGTGATTCACAGCCTGAACGTTGACGCGGAACGCGAGCGCAGCCTGGCGGCCGCAGTGAAGTCCATCGACGACGACCTGCGCCACCACGAGCAACGGCTGGATGAGGTCGGGCGGGGGTTGGTGCAACACCCCAAGCTGACGGCGAATATCAGCCTGTTCCACAACTATCACGACGAGATCGTCAAGAGTCCGTATCTGTTCGAGTTTCCGGCGCAGGAAATGGCCGCCCTGCTTGACGAGGCGGCGCGCGTCGCCGGCGCCGACTGGATACTGCTGTCGGGGCGCGGTGGCCCGCTGGCCGCCCATATCGGCGGCCAAAAGCTGTATTGGACACACCCCCCGGAAGGCCGCACCGCGCTCGCCAGCCCTTCCGGCGCCAGCGACTTCCGTCCCGCCATGCAATTCGCTGCCGGCATGACCGGCTGGCATCGCCACCACGACGGCGCCCACCTCGAACCCTGCCCGCTGCGGGCCGGCATGGCCGTCGAATGGGAAATCGCGCTGCGTAACGAGAGCGGCGATGAAATCGGCCACCTGTCGCTGGGCCGCTGCTTCGACCAGGCGGCGCTCGACGCATGGCACGCCCAAACGCGGTTTGCCCTGCAGTTGCAGGCGGCGGGTCAGCGTCTGGCGGCCGGCATGCCCGTGCAAGAGCTGCCGCCGCCGTCCAGCGCGCTCTCCGCTCGTCCGGCAGATAGCAGCCGCTGGCTGGGCGTCCCGCACGCCGTCGAACTCGACGGCGCCCATGCCGCCATCGTCCTGACGGAGATCACGCCGGGTGGTCATGCCCTGCTGGCGTTGGTCAAGCCGACCGCAGACGATGCGAGCGGCTTCAGTCTCTTCGGCGCCGCCCTGATCAGCCTTGCCCTGCTTACCTTTGGCGTCATGTTGGCCGGCGCCGCCTATCTGCGCCGGCGGCTGACGCGTCCGTTCGAAGCGCTGCAAGCGGGTGTCCTCGCCCTGCAAGAAGGGCGGGGTGCCCCGATCGAGGTCGGCCGTACCGGCAACGAGCTGGAACAACTGGCCGCCGCCTTCAACGCCATGGCGGCCCATTTGCGGCAATCCCAGGCCGAAATCGTGCGCCATCGTGACCATCTGGAAGAGCAGGTGCTGCGACGCACCGCCGAACTGGTCGATGCGAAAGTGGCCGCCGAAGCCGCCAACCAGGCGAAGAGCAGCTTCCTCGCCAACATGTCGCACGAGATACGCACGCCGCTGAATGCCATCATCGGTCTGACGCATCTGATGCGTGCCGACGCCACGCCGACGCAAGCCGACCGGTTGGGCAAGATCGATGCGGCCGGCAAGCACCTGCTCTCGATCATTAACGACATCCTCGACATCTCCAAGATCGAAGCCGGCAAGCTGCAACTCGAACACAGCGATTTCGCGCTCTCCGGCGTACTCGACCATGTGCGTTCGCTGCTCGGCGACGCCGCGCGGGCCAAGGGGCTCGACATTCGCATCGACTCCGACGCCGTTCCCGTCTGGCTGCGCGGCGACGTGATGCGTCTGCGCCAGGGCCTGCTCAACTACGCCAGCAACGCCCTCAAATTTACCGAGCAAGGTCATATCACCCTCGCTGCAAAGTTGCTCGAACAACAGGGGGACGCCTTGCTGGCTCGCTTCGAAGTCAGCGATACCGGCATCGGCATCGCGCCGGAGAAGCTCGCCGGATTGTTCCAGTCTTTCGTTCAGGCCGATGCGTCCACCACCCGCAACTACGGCGGCACCGGGCTGGGCCTCGTTATCACCCGGCGGCTGGCGGAGCTCATGGGTGGGCAGGTCGGCGTCGAAAGCACGCTGGGGCAAGGCAGCACCTTCTGGTTCACCGCCCGCCTGCAACGCGGCCGCGGCATC
>CAZAWN010000249.1:0-3282 GCA_964488825.1 uncultured Methyloversatilis sp.
CTTCCTGTGGGCCAAGGGCGCGCTCGACTTCGCTGGTGGTACGGTGGTGCATATCAACGCCGCGGTGGCTGGTCTGGTCGGTGCCTTCCTGATTGGCAAGCGCGTCGGTTACGGCCGCGAACCAATGACCCCGCACTCGCTGACCTTGACCATGGTGGGTGCCGCGCTGTTGTGGGTGGGCTGGTTCGGCTTCAACGCCGGCTCCAACCTCGAAGCGACCGGCCTGGCCGCTCTGGCGATGGTCAACACCCTGGCGGCTACTGCTGCGGCAACACTCTCCTGGATGGTGGCTGAATGGTTGTTCAAGGGCAAGCCTTCCATGCTGGGTGCGGCTTCGGGCGCGGTCTCCGGCCTGGTGGCGATCACCCCGGCCTGCGGCTTTGTCGGCCCGATGGGCGCCATCATTATCGGACTGCTGGCTGGCGTGCTCTGCCTGTGGGGCGTGAATGGCCTGAAGAAGATGCTCGGCGCGGACGATGCACTCGACGTGTTCGGCGTGCATGGCGTGGGCGGCATCCTCGGCGCCATCCTGACCGGCGTGTTCGTCTCGCCGTCGCTAGGGGGTACGGGCGTGTATGACTACGTGGCCAATGCGGTCGGCGAGTTCAACATGGTGGCTCAAGTGACCAGCCAGCTGTGGGGTGTCGCGATTGCCGTGATCTGGTCCGGTGTCGTCGCCTTCATCTGCTACAAGATTGTCGATGTGCTGGTTGGCCTGCGCGTCCCGGAAGACGAAGAGCGCGAAGGTCTCGACATCGCGTCGCACGGCGAGTCGGCCTACCACTACTAAAGAATCCTTTACGATCCTCCCTCCGCTATCAAAGTGGATTTGGGCGTCCCAGTGGGACGCCCTTTTTTTACCCGGAACTCGGCTCTGGCGTGACGGCACCAGCTATCTGATACTCTTCCGCACCATGAATCCGGAATCCTTACTTGAAGAAGTTATCGCCGCCCATGGGGGCCGGGAACGTTGGCGTTCCGTTACCGCTATCGAGTTCTCTCTGCAATCGGCCGGATTTGCGTTCGCCTCCCACGGCCAGCCATCCGCGCTGCGCGGGCTGAAGGTACGGGTTCTGCCTCACCAACGAATCGTCCAGTTGCGCGACTATTGTCGGCCCGGCTGGAGCGGCGAATGGTCGCCGCACTATGTCGCCATGCGCAACCGGGACGGTGCGCTTGTCAGTGAACGCCATGAGCCGCGGACGGAGTTTCGCGGAATCGTCAAGAACCTGGTTTGGGACAAACTGGATATCCTCTACTTTGCCGGCTACGCCCTCTGGAATTACCTGTCGTTTCCGTTCGTGCTGGCCGAGCCGGGCGTCAAGCTGGCCGCACCCGGCAGCGTCGACCCTGGCAGCGGCCTCCGGCTCGCAGTGGAATTTCCTGCCTCCCTTCCCACCCATTCCGCCCGCCAGCTATTCCACTTCGACGAGAAGCGACTGCTGACGCGACACGATTACACCGCCGACGTGATCGGCAAATGGGCGACGGCCGCCAACTGCATCCTGGCCTCCGAGGTGGTCGATGGCCTGCGCTTCTACACCCGCCGCAAGGTGTATCCGCGCATGGGAGCGCGCCAGACGGTATGGCCTTTTCCGCTTCTGGTCTGGATCGAGATCGATGATCTGGCGGTGCATTTTGCAGAATCCACGGGATAACGCCGGCGCGCAAGCGAGATCCGGTCAGCAATCACCTCGTACCCAGAGGAACTTCCCGAACGGGAAATAATGCTTGCGCCCTTCTGCATGCTGGCCGATAATTTCCCGAACGGGAAACTAAATCAATGATGAGCTCCATACGAACCACGGATCAACTCGGTGACGCACTCCGTGCTGCACGCAAGCAACTGGGCCTAACACAGCCCCAGTTAGCCTTGGCGGCCGGGGTTGGTGTGCGCTTCATCGTCGACCTTGAAGCAGGAAAGCCCACTCTGCGGCTTGAAAACGTGCTGCGCGTGATCGACGCCTTGGGTGGAACGCTCCAAATCAAAGGCTTGCCATCCTCCGCCCCAGAAAATCACCCTGCGGGCAACGAGCATGACGCGTGAGCTGGAAGTCTGGCTGTTCGCCGAGCGGGTTGGCACGCTGGCCCTGATCGATGGCCGGCTGAATTTCCGTTACGCCCCGGATTGGATCTCACGCCCTGACGCGGTGCCCCTGTCCAACTCACTGCCTCGGCAAGCAGAACCCTTCGACGATCACCACGCGCGTCCCTTCTTTGCAGGGTTGCTGCCAGAGGGGCAACTCCGGCGCCTCATTGCACAGCAATTACAGGTGTCGAGCCAGAACGATTTTGCGCTGCTCGATCAGATCGGTGGGGAGTGTGCCGGGGCCGTGACCTTACTGGAGCAAGGGCAGGGGTTATCCAGCCAAGCCCACGACATTCAGTGGCTGAGCGACGAAGAAATCGTCGCCATTCTCGATGAACTGCCACATCGGCCGATGTTGGCCGGCAAAGATGGCTTGCGGCTCTCACTGGCGGGTGCCCAAGACAAACTTCCGGTGGTCTTCGATGGCGACCGGATCGGTCTGCCGAGAAATGGAACGCCCAGTTCGCATATCCTCAAGCCTGCCATCCGTGCTATAGCCGACACGGTCACCAATGAAGGCTTTTGCCTGGCGCTGGCCGAGGCCATGCAGCTCAAGCCGGCCAAGTCGCAGCTGCGTTCCGTGCTGGGGCGACAGTTTTTGTTGGTCGAGCGCTACGACCGGGTGGCCAATGCACAAGGCCAGCGGCAGCGCCTGCATCAAGAAGACTTTTGCCAGGCGCTGGGCGTGGCACCGGAAATGAAATACCAGAACGAAGGTGGCCCGGATCTGGCGCAATGTTTCGATCTGGTTAGGCGCGTTACGCGCCCCAGCGCACCGCATATCCTGCGCATGCTCGACTTCGTTATCTTCAATGCCTTGATCGGCAATCACGACGCGCACGCCAAAAACTTTTCGTTGCTATACGCGAACAGGACTCCCGCGCTGGCGCCGCTCTACGATGTACTGTCCACGGCGGTCTATCCGAATCTGACGCCCAAGATGGCGATGAAGATTGGCAGCAAGTACAAGTTCAGTGAGGTTCAGGCACGGCACTGGAACCAGTTTGCTGCAGCAGTGGCCCTTGGCAAAGCTCAGGCCAGAAAGCGGATCCTGGCCTTGGCAAAGTCGATGCCATCCAAAGCGCGTGAACTGCAGTCAGACCCCAAGCGTGGCTTCACCAGCCATGGCGTGGTTGAGCAAATTGTGACCTTGATCGAGCAGCGCTGTGCCCTGACAGTACGAAGGCTCAGCG
>CAZAWN010000250.1:0-3277 GCA_964488825.1 uncultured Methyloversatilis sp.
TCGGCCTGCCCGACAAGAACGACGTCAAGGACGGCATCATGGCCTACAAGATCGCCGCCCACGCCGCCGACCTGGCCAAGGGCCATCCCGGCGCCCAGGCGCGCGACAATGCGCTCTCGAAGGCGCGCTTCGAATTCCGCTGGGAAGACCAGTTCAACCTCGGCCTCGATCCGGACAAGGCGCGCGAGTTCCACGACGAGACGCTGCCAGCGCAGGGCGCCAAGCTGGCCCACTTCTGCTCGATGTGCGGGCCCCACTTCTGCTCGATGAAGATCACCCAGGATGTGCGCGAGTACGCCGAGAAGGGGATGCAGGAAAAATCCGTCGAGTTCGTCAAGCAGGGGAGCGAGGTCTATCACCGCACCTGATCCGCCGCCGGCGGAAACGCATGAGCAGCGGCGTCGCGCTGCCCGGCTGCATTATTGGCAAGGCCATCTGCTCATCTGGACCGGGGCCGTGGGCGTCGGCCTGCTGGCCGTGTTGTTTGCCGAACTATCCGAAGGCGCGGTAGACATTTTCCGCAAGCTGTCGGAACAGGCTTGGTGGTGGCCGTTGCTGATCTGTCCCGCCGGTGGTGCGGCCGTCGTCTGGGCCACGCGGCGCTGGTTTCCCGGCGCCGCTGGCAGCGGGATTCCGCAGACGCTGGCGGAAATCCAGGTAGAAAAGAATCCGCCGCCGGATTGGCAGCCCTTGCTGACCCTGCGCATCGCCGTCGGCAAGATCGGCCTCGGCGCGGCCGCATTGTTCGCGGGTTTCTCTACCGGTCGCGAAGGGCCGATGGTGCAGATCGGCGCAGCGGTGATGAACAGCCTGCATCCTTATCTGCCACGCCGCTTCAACATCCAGCGTCGTCACCTGATTGCCGCCGGCGGCGCAGCCGGCATCGCCGCCGCCTTCAACACGCCGTTGGCCGGCATCATGTTCGCCATCGAGGAACTCAACCGCGGCCTCGACCAGCGCATGAGCGGCTTGCTGATCGTCGCCATCGTGATCGCCGGTGTGGTTTCGCAGGCTTTTCTGGGCAACTCCGCCTATTTCGGCTGGGTGAGTTTCTCCAGCGTGAAGAGCCATTTACAGTTGGTCTGGGTACTGCCCCTCGGCGTTGCTTGCGGGCTGGCCGGGGGCGCTTTCGCCCGGCTGATGCTGCTGACGACGGCCAAAAACGGGCCGTTTTTCGCCGCCTTTCGCACTGCCCATCCCATCCGCTACGCAGCGATCTGCGGCTTGCTGATCGCCCTGATCGGCATTTTTTCCGGTTACAACAGCTTCGGCACCGGTTTCGTCGAAACGCGCGAACTGTTCGGGCGCACCGCCGATCTGCCTTGGCATTTCGGGATCGACAAATTCTTCGCCACGCTGATCTCCTACGCAGCCGGCGTGCCAGGCGGCATCTTTGCTCCCTCGCTCGCCATCGGGGCCGGCATCGGCAACAATCTCGCCGTATTGCTTTCCGACCAACTCGCTACCGGCACGGTGCTGATCCTCTGCACCGCCGGCTTCCTTGCTGCCGCCACGCAGGCGCCGATTACCGCCTTCGTCATCGTCATGGAACTCATCGACGGCTACGGTATCGTGATGGAAATGATGATCGTCGCCCTGCTCGCCTCGGCCATCTCGCGCGCCATGTGTCCACCGCTCTACCGCACGCTGGCGCAGCGCATGATTGCCCCGGCTCAGGTACGCTGAAACGCACCCGGTGCCGTCCCGCCAGCGCCGAGTTTCGATCATTCGCCCCGCTTCAGTGCGAGACGCCTTCCTTGCGCAGCACCTTGACGGCCGTCAGCCAGAGAATCCTGATATCGAAAGCAAGCGAGCGTCTTTCCAGATACTCCCTGTCGTAACCGACTTTTTCAGGAATCGGCAATTCGTCGCGACCATTCACCTGGGCCCAGCCGGTCAGTCCCGGCGTCAATACATGGACGCCGACGCGCGTACGCAACTCGATCAGGTCGTCCTGATTGAACAAGGCCGGACGCGGGCCGACAAAGCTCATGTCACCCTTCAGGATGCTCAACAACTGCGGCAATTCATCGAGGCTGCTGCGGCGCAGAAAGGCGCCGAGAGGGGTCAGCCAGGCGGCGGGATTTTCCAGGAGATGCGTCGCCAGCTGTGGGGTATCGGTGCGCATGCTGCGGAACTTCGGCATGCGGAAGAGGCGATTGCCCCGGCCGACACGCTCGGACCAGTACAGCACCGGCCCGGGCGAAGTCAGTTTGACGAGCAGCGCCAGGAAGACAATCGGCAGCGCCAGCACAACACTGGCGAGACAGGCCAGAGCCAAATCAAACAGACGCTTCATCGCCCAGCATCTCCCGCAAACCCTCCATCAGCCCGATGCGCGCCCGCCAGCCCAGTTCCCGCTCGAGCCGCGTCGGCGCATAGCATTCGGAATCGAGCAGGCGGGCAATCACGGCCGAATTCAAAGGGAGCGGGCGGCGCAACCAGCCCTCCAGCCGGTCTCCCCAGCGGCCGCCGGTACGCAGCAGTCCTTCAGGAATCGCCCATCTACCCGTCTGCCGGTGCAGCACGGCGCGAATCGCCTCCTGGATCTGCCGGCCGGAGTAGGCCTGCGGATCAGCGACGATATAGGTGCGGCCATTCGCCTCCGGCCGTTCCGCAACCAGCCGCAGCACCGCAACGACATCATCGACATGCACCAGCGAACGCCGGTTACCCGTTTCCGGCAGCGGCGGAAACCATCCGGCGCGCATGCCCTGCGCCATGCGTTGCAGATTGCCACGCCCGCCGCGCCCGTACACCATGGCCAGGCGCAGATTGACTACGTGCATGCCGTAGCGCGCGCCCGCTTCCAGAACCGCATCCTCAGCCGCCCTTTTAGCCTGACCGTAGGGAGTGGTCGGTACGCCCGGCCAGTCCTCGTCGGCGCTGTCCCGGCCCGGATCGGCCATAGCCTTGACACTGGAAAGGAAGATGAAGCGCCGTACACCCGCCTGCCCGGCCGCATCGACCAGATTGCGCGTACCCTCGAAGTTGATGCGCCAATGCGCCTGGGCATCGATGGTCCCAACAGCATGGGCAAATCCGGCGCAATGGAATACCGTCGCAACATCTTGACAGGCTGTGGCCAGCGAAGCCGGATCGAGCAAGTCGCCGACGACCTCGCACGGCAGCCCAGCCCTGCTCCTGACCAAGGCCCGGTCGCCCGTCCCCAACAAGCGCCTGCCGATGAATCCTTTTGCCCCTACGACCAATCGCATTTTGCTTTTGCATGCCCAAATGAAACGATGAATCGAAAACCGCCAACCGGCCCCAACAA
>CAZAWN010000251.1:0-3270 GCA_964488825.1 uncultured Methyloversatilis sp.
GGAGCATGAGCGAGTTTGGCAGTTACGTACGCAAAAAGCGCGAGGAAGTCCCTCTCACGCTGACCGAGATGGCGAAACGGTTGGACATCAGTCCCGCCTACTGGTCCCGTATCGAGAACGGCAAGGAAAACCCGCCGAAGGATGACCTCATTGAGAAAGCAGCGGCGATTCTCGGTATACCAGCTGATGAATTGTTTGCCGAGGCTGCACGACTACCACCGGACATGCAGAGGGATGTCGCCAACATCATCCACATGTACCGGCAAGGGAAAACCTAATTTGAACTGAACACGAACAAGAAGGCTGACGATGACTGCACTGGAAATCACCTACCGCCACACGCCGGATGGCCGGCCGCACTACATCAAATCCAATGACATCGAACAGGTGGCGCTCCAGGTGCGTCGCCAATTGGGATCCGAAGCGCGCCCGCGCCTCGAACTGAAGGAACTGGCAGGCATCGACCGCCTGCGCGTCAATGGCATCGACTATGAGACCTGGGTCGATGTCGATAACGTCGTCCATGACGACGACGGCAATGAAGTCCTCGGCGTTTTCGAGTTCATGCCCGAGGTCGGCGTCGATGCCGTCAATATCTGTGTTTCCCCCGTCAGCGGCACACGCCGGGCCGAGGTGGTGCTGTCGAGCCTCGCCCATGAATTCGGCCATGGCATCTTCGACGCACCCTGCCTGATCGCCGGGCAGCGAACGCCCTCGCTGTTCGGTAACGACCCCGCGCATAGTCGCGCCTTCCGTGCGGTGACCGACACCCCGGCTCACCTGAAGCCGGAGCCGGCGCCCCAGCCGGGCCATATCCGCCTGGCCGAGTGGCGTGCCAACGAATTCATGGGACTGCTGCTGGTACCGCGCGAACTCCTGGCCGAGCGCGTCACCGAGGAAGCGATGCGCCGTGCCGTCAAGATCAACTACCACCCCTCGATGTGCGGGCCAAGCGTGCGCGACTTCGCCGAACTCGTGATCACGGATTACGAGGCCACGGTTTCGCTGCCGGAAATCACACGCGCTCTGGCCCCGATGTTCGGCGTCACGCCGAAATTCATCGAGGTGCGCATGAAGAAGTACGGATTGATCAGTGAAGAGGCGCTTGCCCACTGATCTGACCTGTCCAGAACGGACAAGGCACCTGCGGGTGCCTTTTCTTGGAATGTGTTGTTAACCTTTTACTAAACGCTTAATAATCGGGATCCAAAATGCAGACGAACCCCAGCAGCTATCACACCGCCGCCCAATCCGCCGCGCGAGCCAATGCCTGGCAGGTTGCCCACAAGATCGGTCTGTCCCAGGAAGACCGCGAGGATGTCGAGCAGGACATCCTGCTCGAACTGCTGGAGCGCCAAGGACGCTATGACGAAGCGCGCGGCCAGATCGGCACCTTCGCGGGAGTCGTCTCGCGTCATCGCGCAGCCGAACTGACCCAGGCCATCGTGCATAAACGCAAGCACATGACCTACGGGCGCCGTGAGGAGGCGGCCAACGAGTCCGAATCGGATTGGCTCGACGTGCTCGCCGATCAGGATGACGTCGTGCCGCTGTGGGGCGAGACGCGCAACTACTACGACGACATTCATGCCGCCCGCGACCTGGAGTACGCCATGGCGACGATGGATGACGAGCAGTACCGGTTGTTTTCCCTGTTGGCCGAGCATCAGGACATGCCGGCGGCGTGCAAATCATCCGGCCTGTCGACCGCCACCTTCTATCGTCGTGTCGAGGATCTGCAGCTGCATCTGCGCATGTTCGGAATCAAGTCGGCAGCCTGACCCCTCGTGAGAAAAATCATCCTCTCCCCGGTAAGAACAGTCAGGCGTGCGGAGTTCTACCGCACCACGAACTGACGGAGAAGCGATGAACGCATTCGACTTGAAACCTGTGTTGCTCGATCACCATCCGGGCCTCTTCGCAGCGGAGTCCGATCCGCCGCTGTACATTCCGGCCAAGCCGCTGACCGAGAAAGCGCTGTGCGACTGGATCGGCAGTGCCGCCGCCGGCGAACGCATCCAGTATCACCAGGGCCTGCTGCTGGTCGATCGCTCGGCGACCCAAAGCACCTATCCGGTGAAGGAACAGAAGCGGATCCGTGCCGTCGCTGAACGCGCCTGGCGCGCCTGCGAATTGGGCCTGATCCATCTGGTCAGCCGGCGCATCGCCCCGTTCGTCTTCGCCTACATCGCCGTGCGCTCCCTGCGTTCGCCGACCGCTCCAAGGTTGCGCGAGCACCTCAGCGTCACCACGCATTAACCCCGACCCCGCCGAAGCACACCCTTGATGGAGGATTCCATGACCCCGCTCGTCTCGATTTCACCCGTACTGCCCGATCTCAAGGCCCTGCCACTGGCAGGTCTGGCCGCGATCGGGAGCGAATTCACCCAGGCCAAACTGCGTCTGCGCCAGCATGAAGATGCCCTGCAGGTCGAATACGAACGGCGCTTCGCCGAACAGGCGAAGGAACTGCGCCGGCAGCAAGGCAAGGACACCGGTACCGTCCGGCTCGATGTCGATGGCTATGTGGTGATCGCCGACCTGCCCAAGAAGGTCGAGCACGACCAGGAGCGCTTGCGCCAGGCCATCGCATTCCTGCTGAACTGGGGCGAGGATCCCGACCACTATGTCGTGACAGAGTACAAGGTTCCGGAAAGCCGCTTCGCCGCTTGGCCGCCAAAAATCCGCGAACTGTTCGAGCCAGCGCGCACCGTGCGTTCCGGCAAGCCGGCGTACAAACTTGAAGCCGTTGCTGCGGAAACGGGTTCGATGTTCTGCGAGGAGGCTTGAAATGGCGATCTCCCTCGCGCAACTGACCCGTGCCGCGCAGCCCAAGGCACCCAGCATCCTGATCCACGGCGTCGCCGGCGTCGGCAAGACAACATTCTCTGCCGAGGCGCCGAAGCCGGTATTCATCCTGACCGAGGACGGCCTCGGCACCCATGAGGTTGAGCACTTCCCGCTGGCCAGGAGTTTCGACGACGTGATCGGCGCCCTGGCGGCGCTCTATACCGAAGAGCACGACTACCGCACGGTGGTGGTCGACAGCGTCGACTGGCTGGAGCCGCTGGTCTGGGCCAAGGCCTGTCGTGACAACGGCTGGAAGTCGATCGAAGACGCCGGCTACGGCAAGGGCTACGTCGCTGGCCAGGACGTCTGGCGCCAGTACCTCGATGGCCTGAACGCCCTGCGCAACGACCGCGGCATGACGATCATCCAGATCGCCCATACCGACATCAAGCGCTTTGACAGTCCCGAGCACGACCCCTA
>CAZAWN010000252.1:0-3269 GCA_964488825.1 uncultured Methyloversatilis sp.
AAGTACCGAATCCGCTCAATCCCCCCGCCGGCTGCGCCTTTCATCCGCGCTGCCCACACGCCAGCGAACGCTGCCGCGTCGAGCGTCCCGTGCTGATTCACGGCGGCGCGGCGCAGGTCGCCTGCCACGCAGTAGAGGAAAACCGGATCTAGCCGCCCCGGTTAAGCCGCCAGGGTGCGCGGCCGAACTCTTCCACCAGAAAATCCACCATCACCCTTACCTTGGGCGCCAAGTTGCGTCCGCTTGGATAGATGGCGTAGAGCGGGATGGGTTCAACGTGATGGCAATCCGTCAAAATGGGAATCAGCTCGCCACTACGCACCGCCTCGCAGACCGTTACGTCCGTCAGCCGCGTGATGCCGACCCCGGCGATGGCGAGTTGCAGCACCATTTCCGCGTTGTTGGCGGCCACATTGCCCTTGACCTGAATTTCGCGCAGGCCATCGGTGGTTTCGAACGGCCAGCGTCGCAATTCCGGCAGGCTGGTGATCCACAGGCAGTTATGCGCATAGAGTTCCCGATAGGTGAGCGGCTCGCCGTGCTTTTCCAGATAGTCGGGGGAGGCACAAATTACCCGTTGCAGATCGCAGATATGTCTTGCGACGTGCGATGAGTCGTTCTGGACGCCGACACGTATTGCCAGATCGAAGCCGGAATCCACCAGTCTTGGCAGTTCGTCGTCGGTGGTGATATCGATCCTGACTTCCGGGTAGCGAGTGAGAAATCGCGGGATCGCGGGGGCCAGGTTGTGCGCACTGAACACGGTTCCACAATGCAGGCGCAACAGGCCGCGTGGTTCCACGCCCGACTTGATCACCTCTGCCTCGGCGGCTTCGATGCTGGCGATGATTTCTTGTGCCCGGGCGTAAAACTCGGCGCCCTCGGCGGTGAGTTGGACGCGTCGGGTGGTGCGATGCAGCAGGCGCACGCCGAGGCGGTGTTCGAGGCGATTCACCAGTTTTGACAAGGCCGATGTGCTCAATTCAAGCTCGCGTGCCGCCGGCGAGAACCCGCCGTTATCGACAACAGAGACAAATGCGGCCATTTCTGCGCTGCGATCCATACCTAGATTATGGACGAAATTTCAACAATGTTATTCCTGAAAACGTCTTTTTCTTGCGGCAAACGAGGGTTATTGTCGCACCGCACCAAATGGGCGGGCTTTCCAGGGGGAATGCCCGACCCGCGTAAGGGACCATCGAACGGAGGGAAAAGATGTCCGCAACCCGGCTTACCGAAACCACTGCACGTACCTATCGCCGCTACAAGGAGGGTGACGACAGCTACCGACGCTGGCAAGACAAGATCTTTCAGGGCGACCAAACTTACAAGTGCCCGACCTATGTCCAGTCGGCGCCACCCTGTCAGGGCGCCTGTCCGGCGGGTGAGGATATCCGCGGCTATCTCAACATCGTGCGTGGCATCGACAAGCCGCCGGTCGGCCCGGACGGCAAGCCGAGCATGCCATGGCAGGAATATGCATGGCGGCGGATCACCGAAGCCAATCCGTTTCCAGCCATCATGGGGCGTGTCTGTCCGGCGCCGTGCCAGGGGAAATGCAATCGCAGTCAGGTTGAAGAGTTTGTCGGCATCAACTCGATCGAGCATTTCTTGGGCAACTGGGCGATCGAGAACAAGCTGGGCTTTACGGCCCCCGTCACCGAAACCGGCAAGCGCGTTGCGGTGATTGGCGGTGGCGTAGCCGGACTATCCTGCGCCTACCAGTTGCGCAAACGCGGCCATGCCGTGACGATTTTCGAGGCCGGCCACAAGTTGGGCGGCATGTTGACGTTTGGCTTGCCCGGTTACCGCACACCGCGTGCGATCGTCGATGCTGAAGTCCAGCGCATTCTCGACATGGGTGTGGAAGCCCGGCTGAGTACGCGTGTCGGTCGCGACGTGAGCTTTCCCGACCTGAAGAAGAATTTCGATGCCATATTTATCGGCATTGGCGCGTGGACCGGCAACCGCCTCGATATTCCTGGCGCCGATGCACCGAATTGCATCGACGGATTGTCTTTCCTGCAGGATTACAACGAGGGCAAGCTCGAGCACGCGGGCAAGCATATTGTCGTCATCGGCGGCGGCGATACCGCCATGGACTGCGCTTCGGTGGCACGCCGCCTCGGCGCGTATAGCGTCGAATCGGAGAAACGAGAACACACCAAGGTCATCATCGCCACACGCGAATGCGACGGCGGCCGCGGCCAACGCGCCGGCATGCAACACTGGCGCACCAACGCCGACGTGGTGATTGCCTATCGCCGTCACGTCGTTGAAATGCCTGCCACCGCCCATGAAATCGACGCTGTCCTCGAAGAGGGGTGCGACATCCAGCCGCTGGTTGCGCCCGTCGAGGTGATCAAGGACGACTACGGTATGGCCAAGGCGCTGCGGGTCATCCGGGTCGATTGGGTGAATAAGCAGATGGTGCCCAAACCGGGCAGCGAGTACGACATTCCCTGCGATCTGATCGTCTGCGCTGTCGGCCAGTCGGTGAATTGGGCGGGTCTGGACAAGTTTAAGAACGACAGGGGGTTGGCCAAAGTCGACAGGAATCTCATGGCCGAACCGGGCGTGTTTGTCGGCGGCGATGCCATCAAGCCCTTCCTGCTGACAACGGCGATCGGCCACGGCCGTATTGCCGCCGAAGGGATCGATCGCTACGTCGCGGGACTGGAGCCCGTCAATCGGCCGAAAGTCGATGCCAAGCATTTCAGCCTGGCTGAAGATCTGATCAACCATGGCACGACATTCACCACGGTGAGCGAACCGATTCTCGGTTCCGACACGCACTCTGCCGGCATCCACAACTTCGAGGACCGTTCCCAGCGTTACGTGATTCCGGCGGAGTCACTGTTCCTCGGTCATTTCACCTACGCACCACGTCATCTGCGCGCCTTGCGCGAGATCAACGAAACCAATGTCCTGGGCAGCCTGGAGGAACGCGTGATCGCGCTGAGCGAAGGGGAGGTGCAGGCCGAAGCGAAACGCTGCATGAGCTGCGGCATGTGCTTCGAGTGCGACAACTGCGTCATGTATTGTCCGCAGACGGCTGTCCGGCGGGTGTCCAGGAAACAAGTCAGCATGGGGCGCTATGTCGTGACCGACTACGACAAGTGTGTGGGTTGCCACATCTGTGCGGACGTCTGCCCGACCGGCTACATCCAGATGGGGCTCGGCGAGTAGCCTGCGTTAGTTTGCCAGTCCGCGCCGGTACTGGATCGCCTCGGCGACGTGCGGGCCGCGGATGATGTCGGCCCCCGCCA
>CAZAWN010000253.1:0-3245 GCA_964488825.1 uncultured Methyloversatilis sp.
GTGCCCTGAGCCGACATTCGTAAATTCAATCATCCAGCGGCAGGTTGCTGAGTGCAGCAGACCCTCGGGCAGTCCGACCACTGAGTGCTCCTCGGCCTGAACGGCCGTTGGGTTGCGGCACCCGCATCGATGCCCAATTGCAGGTCTTCCGTGTTTAGATGGACGATCTGGCTCTGATTCATGCCAGTGTTCTGGCTACCCTTGCGGATCAGGTAGAGCTGGCGGCCAAGGCGAGAACCCAAGCGCCCAGCATGGCTTGCTGCATGGGGATGTTGTCCGGGAAGACCATCTGGTAGAGCTTGTAGGTCTCGGTCATTCGGGTGCTTTCCAGATAGGCCATGTGCGCCTTGTAGTTCATCGTGAAAGGCAGATAACCGATGGCGAAGCCGATCATGCCGACCCATGTGTTCAGGTAACCCAGACCCACGCGTATGTAGGAGCGAATTTCGCAGCCAATCAGCAGTACGGCGCCGGAACCGATCAGCAAGCCTCAGGACACCGTCATCCCAAGAGCACGATTTTCAATTTCTCAAGTATCCCCAGACTGGACCACCATGCAATGCCTTCATGGCAGAACTGTGTACCTGAGACGGTTAGGCTAAGTTCCCTGGCGCCGAATTCCGTAACCCCCGTTTCGACAATAAAACCCTCGTTCATGAGAAAGCGTGCGATGGCCGGTTCGACTTGCTGCCCACCCAGGGTCCAACGAGTGCCATAGCCATCGGCATCACCGACCAGCATCAACATCGGTTCACGGTTACCCATGAACCGAAGCAACCTGAGCGTATCGATACGGTTTGGAATCAATTGCGGGGTAGGGCAGTACGCTGATGAACGCTAAGTAGACGCCAATCATTGTAGCCTTCCGGCAGGGTGATGCCGTTGGGGGCGGAGGCCGCGACAAAGGCAGGAAAGCTCGAAGCAAAGAAAAGTGCAGTGGCCGCAAGAACATTTCTCATTGGAATCTCCTTGGGGTTGGTGGTGCAACTTTGCGTTGCTATGGGTTGATCTGACGATAGACCAGTGTCGCCAGCTTGAGCATCTCGTCCCGCCCATTCTTTCCTGAGAGGGCATAGCCGAACCGATCTTCGGTCCAGTAGAACACATCGATACCCTTTTCATTCGCGTAGCGAAAACTGGCGTCGGCAACCGTTGCCTTCGATGCCACCTGCGGCTGGATGTAGAGGGTCAGTCGAATCTTGTCTTGATTCTCGTACATGAACTGCGCGACCTCCCCCTGATCACCTGGCAGCAGGCGACCACCGACGAGTTGGTAACCCGCCTCGCCCAGATGCGGGGGCTTGAGTTGTGCACCGAGTCGTTTGGACAGCCAGGCGACGAGATGGGCTTCCTGGTCGGCCCCCACTTCGACTGGATGACGCACTTCGGGCGTATAGACGACATGCGCGATTGCGGCCATGTGCGGCAGCGAGGTGCTTGCAAGTCCGGTGGTTCGCTCCTGCGCAGGTTCACCACGCAGGACAAATCCAATCACCGAACCGAGCATCAACCATGCGATAGCGGCAAAGTGGCGCGCTTCAAACCAATGCGACTGGTTCGCCGACGGCATGAGGCGCGCCGGGATCGGCTCATCGAGGACAGTATCGTAGTGCCGGTGGAGCTTCGCGGATTGTGAACGCCAGGTATCCACTTGCGCGCGGCGTTCCGGGTGGGAGGCCAGCCAGGTTTCCACCTGCGTCAGGCGTGCCGCGTCGAGCTGGCCGTCGGCATAGGCGTGTAGGTCTTCTTCCGAGATGGGCGCGTTCATGACTTGACCACTTTCAGTTGCGGTACGGCTTCACCTGCCAAGATCGATTTGAGCCGGCTGCGGGCACGGGACAAACGTGACATCACGGTTCCCTGCGGTACGTTCAATGCGCGTGCCACATCCCCGTAGGAGAGTTCTTCCAGCCCGACCAGGAGCAGGACTTCACGCTGCTCGACCGGCAACAGCGCGAGGGCACGGTCAAGATCGCGCAGCTCAAGAGAGTCCCCCTGATTGGCGCGCTGCGGTAACTCGGGCATGGTCGCATCATCACAATACTCGATGCGTCCTTCGCGGCGGGTATGGTCAACGTGCAGGTTGTGCATGATGGAAAACAACCAGGGTCGCAGGTCGCGGTCGCGTTGCCAGAAACGCCATTTGTCGAGGGCTCGCTCCAGCGTGTCCTGCACCAGGTCATCGGCCGTATCGGCTCGCCCCGTCAGCGCGCGCGCGTAGCGGCGCAGACGAGGTATTTCGGCAACGATGGCGTCGCGACTGCTCACCTGGATCAGGGCTTGGCGGTCTGCCAGACGCCGTTGAAGCCTTCGCCGGTCTTGTCGCCCGGCTTCTGATCCTTGGACCAGAAGTACAACGGCTTACCCTTGAATGCCCACTGTTTGGCGCCATCGTCGCGGGTAATCACGCTGTAGTCCCCCGCCGAAGCGGCATCTGTACCGGCAGCGAGCGGCGGCCAGTTGGTCGCGCATGGACCGTTGCAGATGCTCTTGCCGCTGCCAGCGGCATCTTTGTCGAAGGTATACAGGGTCATTTCATTGGCGCCGACGAGAACGCCATTGGCAGCTTTGACTGGGGCGCCCGCGGCCCATACGGTGGCCGAGAGGGCAATGAGGGAAAGTGCAGTGGCGATTTGTTTTATTTTCATGATGATCTCCGTTCAGGGTTAGGGGTGCTACACCTGATATACGGATGGCACTTCGAGTTTATTCCCTCGTCCGGAAAAAATGCAGGTCTGGGCTGCAGCAGCGACAGGAACGTAGAATCGACAAGGCCGCAAATGGCCGGAAGCTTTGACAGGATGCCCCATGAATACCGTACAACTACTGCTTAAAAGTCTCTTTGCCTTGGCCTCGATGGTTGAAGCACGTGATCCCTACACTGGCGGACACCTGTGGCGGGTATCGCAATTTTCGCGGCGACTGGCGGAAGATGCCGGACTGCCGGCGTCGGATGTGGCACGCATCATGGTCGGCGGATTTCTCCACGACCTCGGCAAAATTGCCGTGCCAGACGCCATCCTCAACAAGCCTGATCGCCTGAGTGATACCGAGTACGCGGTGATCATGACGCACCCGGATGTTGGCCATCGCCTGCTCAGCGACCATCCGCTGGCAGACCTTGCGCTCGCCGCCGTGCATGCTCACCACGAACGACCGGATGGCGCCGGTTATCCGCGCCGTCTCGTCAGCGCCGACATTCCACTCGACGCGCGTATCGTCGGCATCACTGATGCTTTTGATGC
>CAZAWN010000254.1:0-3245 GCA_964488825.1 uncultured Methyloversatilis sp.
ATTTCGTCGTTGCCGGTGTTGGGCGTGAAGGTCAGGTCGCATTGCAGCATGGCGATGCCGTCCTGATCGACGTAGGTGGGCGCACCGATCTGCACTTTGGGGGCGTCGATCTGGACGATGTTGCCGGCGGTGGTGCCGTGAATGACTTGCAGCGCGGCGAGGGTGGCGTTGCGGGCGGTGGTCCACCAGTCCTTGACGGCAACCAGGCCGGCTTCGAAGGTGATCTGGCCGGCCGGTTTGCGGTCGGTGATGATGACCGATTCGGCGCCGATCAGTTTGCGGTAGATGACGCTGTTGTTCATGGCGATGGTCAGCGCGGAAATGACCGGGCTGACGCCGTGCAGCGTGCCGGTGGGCGTCCAGGTGGTGTCGACCGGCTTGGGCTGCATGAAGCCGGAATAGTCCGGCGTCAGGGCGGCGGCATCGCTGATGCCGCCATAGAGGCCGGTGAAGGAATACTTCATCACCGGGATCTGTTTGGCGGTTAGGTCAAGTGAGACATTGCCGCGCGCGCCGGTGATTTTGTGCAGCACGCCATCCAGGTTGTAGTACATCGTCACACTGCCGGCCGCCGTGCTGTTGGGCTTGTAGGTGTCGTCGCTGAGGGTGTCGGTTTCGGTGAACGCGCAGGCCTGGATCAGCGGCGCCCACTTCGGCGGGGTGCCGGCAACGCCGGAGCCGGCGAGTTCGACTTCGAAGTCGATCTTGACGTGGGTGCCGACCAGAAGCTGTTCGGAGCTGCCGAAGTAGGGGCGGATCAGGTCGCGGCTGGCGAACTCGGCTTCCAGCGGCAACAGGGTCATGTTGCGCACCAGGATGGCATTGGTGCCGAGCGGAGCGGGATCGACGTTGTAAGTGATTTCCGCTTCCGCCAGCAAGACGGCTTTGCGCATGATCAGGGGCATGGTGTTTCCTTTCGGGGGTTATCCGCGCAGGCGGAAGGTGTAGTCAAAAATCCAGCCGTACAGGTTGCTGGTGTCGTCGTAGTCGGTTTCGAAATCCGGGCCGGTTTCGATCAGCTCGGGCATGGCGGCAACGGCGCTTTTGATCTGACCGCGCAAGGTGACGATGCCGGCATAGCTGGCCGCCCAGGCTTCGATCTGGATGCGGTAACGCTGGTAGCCGGCGCTTTGCGGGTAGGTGGCGTCGTCACTGATGGCGACATGCCAATAGACCAGGTAAGGGGCGGCCACGCCTTGGGGGGCAACGCGCGGGTACACCCTGCCCCCGGCCAGTCCGGAGAGGGCCGTATAGAGTTCATCAGCAATCATCAGCGGGCCTTGAGGAGTTCTGTGCGCAGGGTGTCGGCGATCATCTGGGCGGCGGCTTCGCGCTTGGCTTCCCAGGCCGGGCGGAGGAAGGGTTTGGCGGGGACGGTCTGGGTAGCAGACCGGCGGCGACCGGTGATGGAGCTGGCGCTCCAGGCTTTCTTGCGCTTTTGCTGTTTCCCATTGCGCAAGGTGTGCATCCATTCAGTGATGCCGCCGCCGGCCTGGCCCGCGGTATTGCCAGCCCCACGCGGCACGATGCGGTGGCCGAATTCGACGAACCACCAGTAATAGGGGTCGTTTTCGTAGCTGACGCTCAGTTTGCCGTTCTTCTTTTTGCCGATGACTTTCTTGGCATTCTTGGCCTGCGCGCCGTGGCGCACGCCGACGTGGTATTCGGTGCGGGTGCGCGGCGTCTTGGGCTCGCGCTTCAGGGCGATGTTCTTGACCATGGCGCCGGAGAGCACCAGCCCCAGGGCCTTGGCGCGGGTGCGGGCTTCGGCGCGGATGACGCCGGCGCCCTTGGCGACAGCGCGGCGGGCGATCTTGGTGGCGAGCTTCTTGTCGAGGTCTTTGAGGGCGGCTTCCAGTTCTTTCAGGCCGCTCATTTGTACAGTCAACTGCATCACGCCACCGCCTTGCACATCAGCACCAGCTCTTCATGACGGCCGCCCGTATCCAGTGCGGCCTCGATGTCGTAGGCGCGGCCTTCCCAGACTGCGCGGGTGGTAGTGGATACGTCTGCACGCCAGCGGATGCGGATTTTGATCAGCGTCTCGGCGACTTCGGCGCGGGCGGCCAGATACTCTCGACCGGACAGCGGCGAGCAATCTGCCCAGACCGTGGCGAGGTCGGCCCAGGTAATGGTTTCGCCGCCATAGGTGTCACGGCTGGCGCTTTTGCTCTGCAGGGTAACGCGGTGGCGGAGGCGGCCGGCGCTCAGCATGATTGATATGCCCCCGGCATCTGCGCCCGCGCGAATTCGCCCAGCCAGGCTTGGTAACAGTGGTTCGCTTGCCAGAAGAACAGGGAATCGATGGCGCGATACAGGCGGTCGCTGATCAGCCCTTGCAGGTAACAGCGCCAGGCGCGGGCGGACAACAGTTCATCAGCCATGCCCCAGCCGGCGTTGTCGTCGCCGTCGATGTGGGTCAGGCAGTTTGCCGCCTGATCCAGCGCCATCAAAAATTGTTTCACGCCAGAATCTCCACCTTGCGCGGCGCGGTGATCTTGCCCTTGCTGATCAGGTAATCCAACCCGCCGATGGTCTCGGCATCATCCAGGTCGATGCCGTCGCGGTTGGTGGCTACTTTCAGCAGCAGCAGTTGCGCCGGCACGTCGCCGGTACCGCCATAGGCCAGCGCGGTCACACCGGCCAGTTCGGCGGGCGTGAACCGATCGCGGAACGCGGCGGCATCAATCCGGCGGGGGAAGGCGGGTTGCGCCACCAGGTCGGCCGGCAGCGTGTCGCCGGCCTCGTAGAGGGTGGCGGTGCCGTCGGCGTGCGCGACCACGGCAAGGGCGGCGGTGCCGGCGGCGAGGGGGAGCGTGACGGTGCGCATGATCAGATACCCGCGATCGCGGTGATAAACAGAAACAGCGCGGTTTGTGGGGTGGCGCCGTTGGTGTAGGTCATCCGCACATAGCGAGCGAATGGCACGCCCTGGACGTTCATCTGCGGGCCGGAGGTGTTGCTGTATGCGTTTGCGATGGCGGTGCCGAGGCCGGCCGGCAAGTGCGAATACCATGTCACCGCATCATCAGACCATTGCGTTATCACCGCTTCCCCGGCGCTGGCGACGCCAAATTTGTAGAACATGATCCGCGTATGCTGCCGCGTCTCCGCCGGCCCGAGGTCGAGCGCATCGGTGGAGACCGGCGTGGACGCAGCCAGCGCGCCGACGTTGGTACGCTGTTCGATCGGGGCGAGGGTGCGCGAGACGACCACTTCGGCGTGTGAGCCATCGCCCAGGTCGA
>CAZAWN010000255.1:0-3241 GCA_964488825.1 uncultured Methyloversatilis sp.
AAGCCAAACATCGTACCGGTCGCCAGCACGTTGGACATCCTGACCAAGGTTGGAGCCACCGAATGGGTTGATGTCACCCAGGTGCGCTACGCCCGCCATGACAAACCGGGCAAGCCGCCGTCCCTGCGGGTGGACTACTGGTGTGGCCTGTCCTCGCATCGCGAATGGATCTGCGTCGAGCATGCGGGCTACCCGCGCCAGAAGGCGGCGACGTGGTGGGCGGTACGGGCGCCCGAGCTGCCGCTCCCCGGCAGCGTCGAGGAAGCACTGGCCATGGCCGGTCAGCTACGCCGTCCGAGCCAGATTGCGGTGCGACCCAGCGGACGCTACACCGAAGTCGTGGCGGCGCGCTTCTGATGTTGTGCGATGTCTGTCGCCGCGAAGCGCGCGGCTTCGGCTTTTCCCCGCGCCTGATACGACGCAGCGGCCGCGACCTGTGGCTCTGCTCCATGCGCTGTACCGATATTGCGAAGAGGTTGGAAGGAATGATCGATCCGAATGAACATGAAGAAGCGGCCATGCGCCACGCGGGCCGGGTGGGTGGCGAGTATGTCGAGTCGCTGGGACGTACCGACCTGTCGGCGTGGTCCGAAAAAGAGTGGGCGACGCTGATCGATGTGGTCGTGACTGCCTTTCAGGACAACCTGCGCGACGCGTACTCGCGGATGCCGGTACCCTATTGAGGAGACGATGTGACGATCAACAGCTACATGGCCCAACTGGGCGCGAAACTTGTCGATGCCGGCTACCCGATATTGCCGATCCAGCCCGGCACCAAGAGGCCCGGCCTCTTCCGGCGCGGAATCTGGCGGGAGTACCCGGCGTGGAGCAAGCACTGCGAACGGGAAACAACGTCGAATGAAGTCGATGTGTGGGGCGACTGGCCCGAGGCCGGCATTGGCATCGCCGCCGGCAAGGTGATCGGCATCGACATCGATATCCTCGACGACCCCCAGGCTACCGCGAGCGTCGAAGCGCTGGCCCGGCAAATGCTCGGCGATACGCCGGCCGTGCGCATTGGCCATGCACCGAAGCGCCTGCTGGTCTATCGCGCCCGGAAACCGTTCAGGGGGTTCAAGCGGCCACCGATCGAGGTGCTTGGTCTCGGCCAGCAGTTCATCGTCTATGGCATCCACCCGGATACCGGCAACCCCTATCACTGGCCGGTGGAAACGCTGGCGGAGATCGACCTGCCGTCGCTGCCGGAGATTACGGAGGAACAGGCGCATGCCTTCATCACGGCCGCAATGGCCGTCATTCCAGAATATCTCCGTCCAGCAACCTTGCCTGTCGTGGCGTCGTCATCCGAACCCTGGAATGGCGACCTGCTCGGCACGGAAGCGGGAGTCACCGCAGCCCTCCAGTACATCCCCAATGCTGACCTGGACTACGACAGCTGGGTGCGCATCGGTCTGGCGATCAAAGGGGCGCTCGGCGATGCGGGTTGGCCGCTGTTCGAAGCCTGGTCAGCCCTGGCGGGGAAGAACGTGCCGGCCACCACGCTCAAGACCTGGCGAGGCCTCAAGCCGACGCGCATCGGTGCCGGCACGCTCTACCGGCTGGCGCTAGACGCCGGCTGGATCCCGGATCCATCGATCCAGTTGAACGGGGGCATCGTCATGAACGGCCATCACCCGGCCAAAGCGCTGTTGGCCAGTCTGGATAGCGCAGCCCCCATTGCCACTTTCGCTCCTATTGTCCCGACCGAACCCGTCCAGGCGACGCCTGCCGGCCCCCCCGAGCCGGCGCGCATGCCGCCAGGGTGGGATCAGGTCAGCGGCATCATCGGCGACATGATGAAGCTGATGGCGGCCTCGGCCAAGCGCCCGCAGCCGGTTCTGGCGCTCGGTGCGTCCCTGGCGGCCGTCGGTGCACTGATGGGCGCAAGTACCGCACGCCGAGCAATGTCCGCTCCAACCTCTACGTGGTCGGCATTGCCGAAAGCGGTGCGGGCAAGAACAACAGCCGGGTGGTCATCAACGAGCTGTTCCGTGCCGCCGGTCTGCTGGCCTATCTCGGCGGCAACAAGATCGCGTCCGGCTCCGGGCTGCTGGCGGCCCTGCATCGTCAACCTTCGATCTTGTTCCAGTTGGACGAATTCGGCATGTTCTTGTCGGCCGCTGTCGATCGCAAGCGCTCGCCGCGCTACATCTGCGAGGCGCTGGACCTGATGACCGAGTTGTTTACGACATCGGGAACGACCTACTTCGGCATCGAGTACGCCCACAGCCAGGCGGATGTCGCCCATCGCGCCATCCACCAACCCTGCCTGTGCATCTACGGCACGACGACACCCTTGCACTTCTGGCAGGCCCTGCAGGCGGCGAACGTGGCGGATGGCTCGCTGGCGCGCTTCATCATCCTGCAAAGCGAGGACGACTTTCCGGACAGCAACGATGACTACGGGGTGATCGATCCGCCGCAGGATCTGATCGACCGGCTGCGTCTCATCCATGAAGGCGGCGGCAAGCTGGCGAGCAATCTCGCGGATGTCGGCGCGGTCGACGAGATCATGCCGGCGCCGCGCACGGTGCCGATCGATGATGCGGCACGACGCATCTTCCAGGCGCTCGACCGTGATGTGGTCAGGGATCTGCGCCTGTCGCGCGGCAGCGGCACGTCGTCGATCCTGGCACGCATCGAGGAGAACGCCACCAAGCTGGCGCTGATCCGCGCCGTGTCGCGCGACCCGGTCAATCCGCTCATCGAGGCCGGCGACGCCGAGTGTGGCATCCTGATCGCACGCCACTGTGCCGAGCAGACGATCCGCGAGGTCGGCATGCGCGTTTCGGAGAACACCACCGAGTCGTACCACAAGCGGGCCATGGTCATCCTGCAGGCGGCCGGGTCGGCAGGCATGGCCAAGTCCGATTTCACGCGGCGCACCCAGTTCATGGAGGCCCGCCAGCGGGACAACATACTGCGCACGCTGGTCGATGCCGGGTTGATCGAGATCGATCCCTTCAAGACCGGCAATCGTGTCAGGCAGGTGATCAAGTGCGTCCGATCAATGAGTTAGCGCATGGCCTCGGCCATGACTTCACGCTTCAATACTTCAAGGCTACATACCCTATGTATACATATCCTGCTTCGCGCGCGCGAATCCCCCTGGAGGGGGATAGAGAGAAAGAGAGATGTAGATTGAAAGAATGAACCTAAAAACCGTAGTTGGCCGATGCGTTACGGATGATTTTCGATCAATTGGAGTGCCTTAGGTGGTCCGATGCTGGCGAGGATGTGC
>CAZAWN010000256.1:0-3240 GCA_964488825.1 uncultured Methyloversatilis sp.
TGCTGCCAGACCGTGCCGGCTTGCGGCGCCCAGCGCGACCGTGAGCGCCATGTTGATGGCGCCCAGAACCAGGAATCCTCGGGAGAGAGGTGAAATAGGTAGCATCGGATGCGGTTGCAGAATATGGAAACGCGACAATCATCGCACGTAACGGGTAAGCGATAATCGATGAACCTCATCGTCCGGGTGATTGTTCATGTGCGGCCGCTACGCCCTCCAATCCACACCAGCCGAACTCGTCACGCGCTTCGGACTCGACGAGTGTGCCGATTTTGGTCTGCGCTTCAATATCCCGCCTGGCACCGACATTCCAGTCATCCGCCAATCCCCGGAAGGCAAGCGCGTCCTGCACTTGCTGCGCTGGGGCTTGGTGCCGCACTGGTCAAAAGATCCCAGCATCGGCGCCAAGCTCAACAACGCTCGCGGGGAAACCGTGGCAGAGAAACCTTCCTTTCGGGATGCCTTCAAGCGTCGACGTTGCCTGATACCGGCCTCGGGTTTCTACGAATGGAAGGCGGAAGGCAAGATCAAGCAGCCGTACTACATCAGCCTTAAATCCGCTGAACCCATGGCCATGGGCGGCCTCTGGGAATCGTGGAAAGCACCTGATGGGAGCATCCTGCGGACCGTGTGCGTTCTCACGACCTCGCCGAACGCCGTAATGGAACCGATTCACGACCGCATGCCCGTGATCGTGGCCTCCGGTCACTGGCAATCCTGGCTGAGCGGGATGCCCGAAGAGGTAGCCGGGATGGTGGTGCCGTACAGTGAGGGAGAATTGCAGGCATGGCCGGTCAGTCGGCGTGTGAGCAAGACACAGGACGATGATGCGGGGCTGATCGAACCGCTCGAGGGATCGTCATGAAGGTCATCTTCGTACGGCACGGTGAGAGTGAGGCCAATGTGGCCAATTTCATCAATGATGATCCGCAACGACCCGTCAATCTGACTGAGCTTGGTCGGCAACAGGCCAATCGAGTGGCAGAACTGTTGCAGGGCATGGCATTTACCCATGCCTTTGCTTCGGAGTTTCCTCGTGCGCGGCAGACGGCAACTATCATCCTCCAGCACCCACGTTGCGAACTGATGCTGGATGCTCGCCTCAATGAGCGGAAGTCGGGCATGGACGGCTTGCCGACTTGTACCTTCAACGACCTGGTACGGCCAGACCCGGTCCATATTCGTCCATCGCTCGGGGAAAACTTCCTCGAGCAGACCGAACGGCTACGTTCATTCCTGCAATCCCTCGAATCTCTGCCGTCGGATGCATCTGTCCTGGCGGTGTCACACGAGTATCCGCTGCGCTCGGTCCTCCTGTTGGCTGGTGTCAAACCCGAGGTGGCGGTCAGACGGTCGATCCGGAATTGCGGTACGGTGACCGTTGAATGGGATGCGGGATGCTGGCTACTGGTGCCGCAGTTTGAGGAATAACACACTCCCGGCCAGTGCAAGGGTGATGGCGTTGGCGATGATGATCGGCCAGCTTTCCAGGATTACTCCATACAGCAGCCAGAGTGTGACGCCCATCGTGAACAAGCTGTACATGCCGAGCGAAACACCCGAAAGATCGCGCGAGCGCCACGAGTGCAGGGTTTGCGGGATGAAGGCAAGTGTCGTCAGCGTGGCGGCGGCATAGCCGACCAGATCATGAATAAAGTTCATTGCGCACCAGTCTTCTCGGCCTGCCTGGTTCGTTTCTCCAGGACGAGGCAGTGCATTAGCCGACGTTCCTCATCGGAGGCTTCTCCCTCCGTGGCTACTCCCAGGAAATGCCGGCGAAACGCCATCATGGCGGCGACAGGATGGGTGACATCGTAGCCGATCGCCTGCAGTGCCAACGCTGGATCAGGTAGCGGGGCGACAGGTCTCTCTGGCTGCCTGCACCACACCCCCAACCCGTGTTCAGCCAGGCGCGCCCACGGGAATTGCCAGCCGGGATCGACCTTTCTGCCTATGGCAATGTCTCCATGGCCGAGAATGTTCATCGGTGGAATCCGGTGGCGAGCCAGCAATTCCTTCAGCAGGCCGATCAAACGCTCAATCTGCGGCTCGGCATAGGGTTCGTCACCGGTGTTGTCGAGTTCGATGCCGATTGACGCCGAGTTCAGATCGGTCAGCCCGCCCCAGTAGGACTGACCGGCATGCCACGCACGGCGGTTTTCATCGACCAACTGGTAGAGCGTTCCATCACGCCCAATCAGGTAATGCGCGCTGACTTGACGGGCTGGGTCGGTCAGCGTCCTGAGCGGTCGATCCACATTGTCGCTCGTGGTGTCATGGAGAATGATGAAGTTCGGTCGCCGTTCATTGTGGTTGGGCGAGGGAACCTGAAGGGCCTGAGTGTCTGAGTTGATGGGTACGCCACCGCAACCCGCGAGAACAAGGCAGGCGGCTCCGCAGACGAGTAAGCCCGGTTTCATGGTCTGTCGCAGCGTTCGAGCGCCGCACGAATGCGTGCAATGGTGTCTGCCATGGCAGCCGTTTTAGACACCTCTAGGCCGAAGCTTTCAGCAATCCGGTTGATGATGGCTTTATCGAGGGGAAGGCCGCCGCGATCGATGGCCGCGATTAATTGACGAGCGCGCTCGATGTCTGACGGGGGCTGTTTCGGTGCTGCGAAGCACCTGAATAATCGATGGAGAAAGGCTTTCATGGCGGACGGCAAGCATACCTCATGAGCCGCATGACCAATCGTCAGGCGCGGATGTAAGCAGGTTCGCTGGGTGTGGCAAGTATTTTCCCAGTCTTGCCATGATCGGTCATTTCCCCCGAGGGTATTCCTCCCGCCTTCGGGGGCATTTTCCACGTAACAGGGATGAAGCAATTGACGGGCATGATGCCCATACAAGTGATGACAACAGGAGAAATACCCGCAATGGAATGTGAAGAGTTTTTGGAACCACCCCAAGATCAAGAGTTTGACGACGACTATTAAGAAACGCACCACGACAGCAAACAGGGAAGCCGCCATTGAGCGGTTTTTTTCGTTTACCGGGGGTTAGTTCTGTCCAACGGGTTCGATCCGCAACAACTGGCCTTGCGGACTGTCGGTCAGCAGGTAGAGATAGCCGTCGGGACCCGAACGCACGTCACGAATCCGGCCGACGGTGTTCTTCAGCAAGATCTCCTGAAGCTTGATGCGTTCGCCGTCCAATTCCAGGCGCACCAGCATCTGGTCTTTCAGTGCGCCGACGAAGAGATTGCCCTGCCAGCGCGGAAAGCGGTTGCCGGTGTAGAAAG
>CAZAWN010000257.1:0-3222 GCA_964488825.1 uncultured Methyloversatilis sp.
CGGCACTTGACCCATTTTCTGCACCACTTCGCGCTCGCCAGCCCGCTGTTCCTGCTGGTTTTGCTGGGCTATCTGTTGGCGCGTTCCGGGCGCTGGCCGGACGCTGTCGGGGCCGCGCTGGGTCGCTTCGCCTACGCGGTCGCCATGCCGGCGATGCTGTTCCGCATGATGAGCGATTTCTCGCAATTGCCGCCGGTGGATGCGCGCTTGTTGCTGGCCTTCTTCGGCGGTTGCCTGATCGTCTTCGTTATTGGCCGGGTGGTCGCGTACAGCCTGTTTCGTCTCGACGGCGTGGGGCAGTCGGTATTTGCGCTGGGTGGCGTGTTCTCCAACAACGTCATGCTCGGCATCGCCATCGCCAAGACCACGCTCGGCCCCGCCGCGCTGCCCAGCGTCTCTCTGGTCATTGTCTTCAATGCGCTGATTTTGTGGACGCTGATTACAGTCTCCGTCGAATGGGCGCGCCATGGCGAATTCTCCGTGCGCGGTTTTGCCAAGACGGCGCGCGGTGTGCTGACCAACCCCATCGTCGCCTCGATTCTTGCCGGTACCTTGTGGGGCTTCGCCGGCATTCCCCTGCCGGCGTTCATCGATCAGCCGCTGGCGATGCTCGGCCACGGCGCGGTACCGTTCTCGCTGGTGGCACTCGGCATGGGCTTGGCGACCTACCGGATACGCGAGGGATTGGGCCAGAGCATGGCCATCTGTGCAATCAAACTGGGGGTGCAGCCGCTGGTGGTCTGGCTGCTGGCAAGAGCGCTCGGTCTGCCGCCGCTGGAAACGCAGGTGGTCACCCTGCTTGCCTCGCTTGCCATCGGCATCAATGTTTACATCATGGCGCAGCAGTTCCGCAGCCTGGAAGGCCCGGTGGCGACGGGCATGGTGCTGTCTACCCTGCTTTCCGCGGCCACCACGCCGCTGGTGCTGACGCTGACTGCCAGCGGCTAAGCGCTCCGCCGGCAAGACAGGCGCCTACCTGAGCGCGCCGAATACTTTCTTGGCCAGATTGCCGGCCGCGCCGACCGGATTCTCGCGAATCGCCTTTTCTTCCTCGGCGATCATCAGGAACAAGCCGTCGAGCGCCTTCTCGGTAACATAGCTTTCAAGCTGAGTGTCTTCTTCCTTGACCAGGCCGAACTTGGCACCCTTTTTAGCGAACTTCTCGTAGGTGTCTTTCAGTTTCACTTTTTCGATGGCCTTGGCAACGATCGGCTTGAACTTCTCGCCCAAAGGCCCGGCGGTCTTGCGCTTGAAGTACTGGGTGCCGGCGTCGTTGCCGCCGGTCAGAATGCCCTTCGCGTCCTCGACCGACATTTCATTGACGGCATTGACCAGGAGGGCCTTCGCTTCCGGCACGGCCGCCTCGGCGGCGCGGTTCATCGCGGTGATGAGTTCATCGGCCTGCTTGCCCATGCCCAGGCCGCGCATCAGTTTCTCGGCTTTATCCATGCCGCCAGGCAGAGGAATTTTTACCTTCTTGTTGTTAAGAAACCCATCGCTGCGCCCGAGCAGGTCAACGGCCTTACCCGCGCCTTGAGTGAGCGCTTCCTTGAGGCCACCGCCGGCTTCCTGGCCAGTGATGTCGCCGAGGGAGAGTGCTTGAGCACTGGCGGAAAGCGCCAAGCCCAGCAGAAAACCCAGTAGGGATTTGAGAGGTTTTACAGTTTTCATGGCGTCAATCCGTTTCCAGAAAAGATGAGGAGGCTGATTATCGTCCATTGGCGTGCCTCGTGCGTTGCCGGGGTGTCATGGAGCTGTAACAATGGAAGGCCAGAATCCGGGGCACATTGAACACACCCCCCAGGAGAACACGCATGAACATCGCACGCAAATCCCTCTTCATCGCCATTGCCGGCCTGATGGCTGCCGGTGCCGCCCAGGCCCAACTCGTCAAGGTCGATGGTTCTTCCACGGTCTATCCCATCACCGAAGGCGTCGCCGAAGAGTTCCAGAAGTCCAAGAAGGGCGCCATGAAGGTCACCGTCGGCATTTCCGGCACCGGCGGCGGCTTCAAGAAATTCTGTCGCGGCGAGACCGATGTGCAGAACGCCTCGCGCCCGATCACCGCCAAGGAGATGGAAGATTGCGCCAAGGCCGGCGTCAAGTACTACGAAATTCCCGTCGCCTTCGATGCGCTGACGGTCGTGGTCAATCCCAAGAGCCCGATCAAGCAACTTACCGTTGCCGAACTCAAGACGATGTGGGAGCCGGCCGCGCAAGGCAAGGTCACCAAGTGGAACCAGATTAACCCGACCTTCCCCGATGCGCCGCTGAAGTTGTTCGGCGCGGGCGCCGACTCCGGCACCTTCGAGTACTTCACCGAAGCCGCCACCGGCAAGTCCAAGTCCTCGCGCGGCGACTACACCGCTTCCGAAGACGACAACGTGCTGGTTCAGGGCGTCCAGCGTGACGTGAATGCGATCGGTTACTTTGGCTACGCCTACTACGCCGAGAACATGAGCAAACTCAAGGCGGTCGCCATTGTCAATGCCGCCGGCAAGGCGGTCGAACCCTCCGAAGCTTCGGTGATCGACGGCAGCTACAACCCGATGTCGCGCCCGATCCTTATCTACGTCAGCGATGCCGGCTACAAGCGGCCTGAAGTCAAGGAATTCGTCGAGTATTACCTCAAGCATGGCGCGCAGATGGCCAAGGAAGTGAAGTACGTGCCGCTGCCCGCCAAGTCCTATGAACTCTCCGCCGAGCACCTGAAGAAGGGCAAGATGGGCACCGTCTTCGGCGGCAAGAACGAGATCGGCATCAAGATCGAAGAACTGCTGGCCCGCGAAGCCAAGCTGTAAACTGGCCGTACCCGCAATTGCCGTTGCTCCGCAACCATTCCCGGTTGCGGAGCAACGCCACGAATGGAAAACCTCATGACATCATCCGTTGCCGCCTCCGCCGCACGCCCCGTCAGCGCGCGGCTTGCCAAGCGCGCCGACCGCCATATCAAAGAAAAGATCATCGAGGCGATCCTGTTCGCTTCGGCCGCGATATCCGTCTTTGTGACGCTGGGCATCCTCTACGTGCTTCTGAAGGAGTCCTTTGTCTTCTTCAGTCAGGTGCCGCTGTGGGATTTTCTGACCGACACGCAATGGACACCCCTGTTCGATGACGCTCACTTCGGCATCATGGTGCTGTTGTCCGGCACCGCTGTCAGCTCCTTCGTTGCCCTCCTGGTCGCTGTGCCGATCGGCACGACCATCGCTATCTATCTTTCCG
>CAZAWN010000258.1:0-3204 GCA_964488825.1 uncultured Methyloversatilis sp.
CGGTTTGCCGAGGAGGTGCGTCGCCTGGCCGAAGAGTTGAACGAAGTGCAGCGCGGGGTGATTCATAGCCTCACGCCCATCCAGTCGGCTGTGCTGCGGGTGATGGCGGCGGCCGACCCGCATTACGCTCCTTTCGAAGCGGCCACGCTTGAAAAATACCGCAAGGCCATGCAGTTCTCCGGACAGTCGCCGGAAGAGGTGAAGGTGGATGTGCCGGGGGTGCAGCAGGCCTTGATCGCCTTGCAAGAGAAAAAACTGATCTGGCGGGCCGCGCGCGGCGTCTATGCCGTGGAGGAGAAGAACATCGTCGACCTTCTCAAGGCGGACGGGTTGCTGGATAGCCTGCAGTAAGTTACCGATGGTATTGGCGACCGCCGTGCCACCCAGCAGCGGGCCGAGGAATTCGAAAGTAGCGTATCCATCAAGCGGACATCGCCCCGGAAAACGGCAGTGAAAAATACAAAGGGACGCTCAACGTCCCCTGCCGTGAGCGAAAACGCTCAACGCGCCCGCATTGCTTCGAGCGACGACCCTTGCGGGAAAAACGGAAAATCGGCCGTTGCGGCGGGAGAGTCCAGGTCTTCCGGCGCAGCGCCGATATTCATGGCGTGAATGCTCCGGCCGATGACGATGCCAACGACGATGGAAACGATAAACCACAGGGCGACTAATTCGATCATGACTCTCTCCTGAACGCGCCCGCAATGAAAGTCGGGCATGGAGCGAATTGTCGGTCAGGCGACTGATCGGGATAGTGAAGAGCAGCAGCAGAAAACGGGGCGTTATTCGGGTGGGCAGGGGGGTAGTGCAGGAGATTGGCGCATTCGACGGCAACGACAGCCTCAGGAGCCGCCTTGCCATAGCCATTCCAGCAGGGCGTCGAACGCCGCTTGCGCTTGGCCTGCTTGCGCATGATTGACCATGAACACGACAATGTGGCGCTTGCCGCGCCGGTCGAGCAGATAGCCGGCGATGCCCCGCACCCCTTCAAGGGTCCCTGTCTTCAGGTGGGCCTGGCCGGCATAGGCGACGCCGTTGTAGCGTTTTTTGGCTGTGCCATCCTGGGCGACGATAGGCAGCGAGGAGATCAGTTCGGGCATGGTCGGGCTGGCCCACGCGGAGGCCAGCAGGCGGGCGAGATTGTCAGCGGAGATGCGCTCGCGCCGCGACAGGCCCGAGCCGTTGTCGAGCACCAGTTCGGGAAAGTTCAGCCCCTTTCCTGTCAGCCAGGCGCGGATAGTCTGGTCGGCTTGTGCCGTCTCGCCAGCGCCGAGTTTCAAAAAGAGTTGCCGTGCCATCACGTTGTTCGAATACTTGTTGATGTCACGGACCAGTTCGCCGAGCGCCGGCGATTCGCTGCTTGCGAGAGTTACCGCCGCTGCCGGCGTGACGCCTTCTTTCCACTGGCCGGTAAAGCTGCCGCCCAGTTCTCTCCACAGGCGCGCGAATACGCCGTGCAGCAGCGCCGCATTTGGCAGGCCGGCGAGATGCCAGCGCTTCTCGCCGCAACTGCGCGGGAAAGAACCGGAGAGCGCAAGTTGCGTCGGGGCGAGCTTCGCCTCCAGCTTCTCGCGCCAGTCGCCGCAGCTGCCGTTCTCGACCAGTTGCAGGCGGTTAACGACCTCGAAACCGGCCGGCAATGGGTCGGCCAGTACGCGCACTGCGTTGCCGTCGGGCAGCAGCGTCAGGTGTACCGTGGCGAAATTGAACAACAAGGCATCGGGGCCGACATTGTAGGGGCGCAGCAATTTGCCGTCGAAGGCGGCGGGATCGTGATCGACGGACGCGAAGGCGCTCCGGTCGAGGGTCAGATCGCCACGAATCTCCCGGATGCCGCGTCCGCGCAGTTCGCGCAGCAGCAGCCAGAGCCGGTCGTAAGTGAGTTTCGGATCGCCACTGCCGCGCAGGTAAAGGTCGCCGGCCAGCACGCCGTTTTCGGGTTGGCTGGCGGCGAGCGCTTCGGTGCGCCAGGTGTAGGCCGGGCCCAGCAGTTCCAGCGCGGCGGTGGTGGTAACCAGCTTCATCAGCGAGGCCGGGTTCAGCGCGGCATTGCCGCGATGGCGCAGCGTCGCTCCGGCCTCATCGACGGGCCGGACGACCACGGCAACGGCCTCGACAGGAATCCGGGCGGCTTTGAGCGCCTGTTCGACCGGGGGTGGCAACGGGGCGGGGTTGGCTTGTGCGTTCAGGCCGAAGCCGGCCAGCAGGATCAAGGGAACCAGGAGGAAAAAGCGACGCATCAGATCACGATGTAATGGCGAGCGGATTCGAAACGATCAAGCGCGCGGTGTGCATCGGCGCGGTCGATCAGCGCGAGAACGACCACCCAGCGCCGCAGGTCGCGGCCGGTGAGTTGGGCGAAATGCAACAGATCGCCGGAACTTTTGTTATTGACGATGACGCCGGCGCGGTCGATGGCGAGATCGATCGGATCGAGGCTCAGAAAGGGTTCCGGCGCCGTGAGCGCCTCAACCAGTGTAAGGAGCAGCTTCTCGGGTTGCAGGGCATCGGTGGAAGCACTCAGCTGCGCATGCAGACTGGCGAGTCGACGGGTATGGGCTTCGGGTTGCAGTCCCGCCCGCAGCCGGGCATGAGTAAAGGCCTTTTCCTGATCGAGCAGGGCATGTTCGGCGCGCACATCGCCCACATGCGCGGCAATGCCCTTGACGATACCCTCGAACAGCAGGTCGCGCAGGCGCGTGCGCGCGCGCGCAGCATCCGGGCTCGGTTCGGTCAGGGTATGGTCGCTGAAATACAGGGTGGTTTGCGCCACGTCGGTACGCACGATATCGCCGTCCAGGCGCACGCCGAAGCCCTGTTTTTCGTGGCAACGCATGCCCAGCAGGGCGCAGCATCGCCCCGTTGCCATGGTCAGCGGCGAAAGATGGTCGCGCACGCACTGGCTGGTCGCCAGCATGGTGTCGATTTCATCGGCGCTGCCGAACAGTGCATGCACCATGGGATCGCCGGCGAACGCGGCGCGGCTGACTTCGAAAGGCCCCGGAATGCGCTGCGCGATCTCCGCGCAGTAGGCGAGGGCGTGCTCAACCGCCGGCGCCAGAGAATGTTCGTAGCCGCCAATCTGCTTGATCAGCGGGTCGATGGTTGCGGCGCTTTTGTCGATATACGGAAGCAAACCGGCGGCCACCGGGGGCGTAGGTTTGAGCCAGTCGAGGAGTCCCATGGGGGGGATTATCGTTGTAA
>CAZAWN010000259.1:0-3184 GCA_964488825.1 uncultured Methyloversatilis sp.
CATGGATCGCCCCCGTGTTCTCGCTCGCATCGCAAGCCAATTCCGTATCCACCCGGTGGTGGCTTTGCTCGGCCCGCGTCAGTGCGGGAAGACGACGCTGGCGCGTATGTTCGCCGCGACCGGGACAGGTGGGCCCGTCTCCCATTTCGATCTGGAAGACCCCACCGACCTGGCCCTGCTGAGTTCGCCGCGTCTCGCGCTGCAGGACCTCGCCGGGCTGGTGATCATCGACGAGATACAGCGCTGCCCCGAACTGTTTCCGGTGTTGCGGGTGCTGGCCGACAGACCGGACAACCCAGCGCGCTTCCTGATTCTCGGCAGTGCTTCGCGCGACTTGATCCGACAGTCTTCGGAAACGCTGGCGGGGCGCATAGGCCATATCGAGCTGACGCCCTTCACGCTGGGCGAAACCGGTATTGACGCCTTACCTCAGCTCTGGCAACGCGGCGGCTTCCCGCCTGCATTCCTCGCCGGGACGGAGGTCGACAGCCGGCAATGGCGCAAGGATTATGTTGCCACCTTCCTCGAGCGTGATTTGCCCGCCTTGGGCATCGCCATCCCGCCTGCGGGGCTGCGCCGTTTCTGGATGATGCTTGCGCATTATCACGGTCAGATTCTCAACCTGTCCGAGCTCGGCCGTTCCTTTGGCGTTGCCGATACCACAGTGCGCCGTTATATCGACATTCTCGAAGCCACTTTCATGGTGCGCCTGTTGCCCCCCTGGCACGAAAATGTGGGTAAGCGGCAGGTCAAAGCCCCCAAGCTCTATCTGCGCGACGCAGGATTGTTCCATACCCTGATGGGCGTGCCGGACCACGCGGCACTGATGCGACACCCGAAACTGGGCGCTTCCTGGGAGGGGTTCGCCATCGAAGAGATCATCCGTCATCATGGCGTCGGACAAGGCGAGGTTTATTTCTGGGCGGCGCACGGCGGCGGCGAAATCGATCTCCTGTTGCTCACCGAAGCAGGGCGGATCGGCTACGAGGTCAAATACACCGACCAGCCCCGCGTCACCCGTTCGATGCGTACGGCGATGGAGGTGTTGTCCCTCTCGGAGTTGCGCATTGTCTTTCCGGGAAAGCGCGACATGCTGCTGGAGCCGAACATTCGTGCGGTCGGCCTGTCGGCCCTCCCGTTCTGAATCGTTCCAGAAAAGCTATGCGCGGTCACGCGCAGCAGTCGAAACCAACACCCCGACCGCCAGCGCCAGCCAGCCGAGGATGAAGGCCATGCCGCCCCAGGGCGTGACCGCGTGTAGCGCATGGAAATCGGCGAGGCTGCGCAGGTAAAGGTTGCCGCTGAACAGTAGCGTGCCGGCGATCATCAGCCAACCCGCCAGGCTGATCCAGCGCGAGTCGACGCGGTCGGCGAGCAGGCCGACGGCGAGCAAGCCGAGGGCATGAAACTGCTGGTACTGCAATGCAGTGCGGAACCAGGCCTGAGAGAGTTCGGGCAGGTTAGTCAGCGCATGGGCGCCGGCCGCGCCGAGCGCGACGGACAGGGCGGCGCTCAGCGCGCCGAGGGCGAGGAAGAGTTTGGCGTTGATGTTCATGGTCAAAAGTCGGCGCCCCACAGGGGTAAAGTGGCCCCCTGTTTTTCATGCTATTCCGCTGGCAGTTACGTTGATGGCTGACAAGTCTGCAAGGGCATGCTCTTGAGGTTGAATGGTGGCCCGGGATCGGGCCACCGGTCCATCAGAGGGTGTTACGCCTTCTTTGCCCAGACATTGCAGTAGCCGTTCGGGCTGACTTCGGTATCGCCGGGGAACATCTTGCAGCCGCCCAAAGCCTTGGCATCTGCACCGGGAACGAAGTGTGCGCAATCGATGCACTTTTTCCCATCAACAGGTTTGTCGACATACTTCAACGCACTGCGCATGGCGGCGTTTTGCGCGGCGTTGGCATTGCCGCTGAGCGAAATGATCGGCATGACAGCCAGTGCACCGGCCATTTTTAATAGGTTACGACGATTGTTCATGATTTTCCTTAATCAAGTTGTGGGTGGTGAGGCGCCTCAGGCTCCTGCAGGAAGGCAGCAAGACATGTACCAGGCATTGTTCGGCTGCAGGTGCGGAGTACTTTCATTATAAAACAATCAGTTATAGTTTTTGGCCTATACGCAGCAAACCTACTGCTGCCAATATGGCAGAAAACTCGGCGCTGGCAGGACGGCATAACAACAGTAACAACGGCGCTCCCAGGGGGGCTGCGCGAAAAGCCGCACAGCGCCGGTGACTTCTACGTTGGACAGGCAGAAATATTCAGCAAGCTGCCGCTCACAGCCGCACCATTCCAGCTCCGCCAACGACAGCAGTCGCTGCATGCCGGGCGGCGCTCGTGCACATAAGACCTGCCATTCCGCTGGGCTCAACCGCTTCGGCCATCTATGGTCGCGTGGCCTCTCCGGCAAGCACGAGCTTGAGAACGTCCATCGGAACCCTGCCGCTACGCTCGGCGATCTGCTTGAGCGTTTCCTCCGGCTTGGCTTCGATTGAATGCCCAGCGAGTTTGAGGACGATAGCAGCGGTGTCCAGACCATTTTCGCTGCAGATTTCCGACAGGGTGCGTTTGCCGGTGCCCTTGCCCTCAAAGCGCTCTTCGACGCGCTCTGGCGTCCAGCGTGCCGCCTCGGTTTTTTTCTGGAGGTGTTCGATACGCGTGTAGACGCCAGCCGGTGATGTCTGGTTGTTGCGGGCGATGTCGGCCAGCTTTTCATTTGGCGAGGTGATGCGCAGGCCCTGGCGCTGAAGTTCGGCAAGTGCGGCATCAAGCTCGATATCTGCTTTCTGGACAAACGTGGCGAATGGCAACCCTTCGGCGTGACTGACGATCGGCTCGTCCTGCGGGCCGCGTATCCAGGATTGCTTGATGGCATCGTTGAGGGTGAGCACGTAGCTGACCGGCGGTATTTTGTACACGGCGCCAAGGGTGAAGAAGACTGTGGCCAGCACGGCCATTACGAGTTCTGGCTTGAGCTGTAGTGTCTTGCGCTGGCGATTACGGAAGTATCCGAGCAACGCACGCCAGTTGATCCATGTGTGCCACAGACCAGCAAGAATGAAGAGCAGGCTGGTGCTGATGTGCATATCGCCCCACTGGCCCTTGGTCAGCGCCAGGAAGTGCCAGTCGTGCCAATTGGCGATGCGACCTTGTGGCACGATGAACAGGATGATGCCGGAAAC
>CAZAWN010000260.1:0-1675 GCA_964488825.1 uncultured Methyloversatilis sp.
GAATCGCTATCGAAATCGGGATCGGGACCGACTGCAGAAGCACAAGCAAACGGACGGGCTTGTGGCCAGCCACGCGCCAGTTGCCAGTCCCACCATCTTTTCGACCCCGATAGCGATAGCGATTTCGGTCCCGATATTCCTACTAGCGGCCGGTCAGGCAGGTTTGGACTGCGGCGGCTTGCCGCCGCTTTCAGCGCCGCGGCTTGACGCGGCGTACCCGTCTGGTGGCATCCCTGGGAGCGACCCGATCCCCAGGCGTATATCTGGAGAGGCGCTTGCAAAACCTCCGGTTTTGCAAGCGGAGGGTTCAGGGTTCGGGGTTCAGGTGACGTTTCCGGCCTGAACTCTGGCATCTTGAACCCTGACACGCGGCTTTCCCCATGGTTTTGCAAGAGCCTCTGGAAACAGTGGCAGCTGCCACGCACCCGGGTGCGGAACCTCATGGCTCGCGGCGTCGCCCGTCTGGCTACTCTCGCTTATGACAGCCGAAGCGCTGGTTACGCAATCCGTACGTACGGTGGTAAGGGGGGGCCCGCAAGGGGACTCCCTATCCCGATCGCATTGAATCTATGCCGGAACCTTTTCTAGTCGATCAGCAATCCAGACTCTGATGATGGACTGGCGTGTGACGCACAACGTTACGGCTCTAACGCGCCGCGCCTGGTCCATAAAACTTTCTACTTGTCCACGGTCGGCGCAGCAGCAGCCATTGGTTCGGCTTTTCAGATAACCACCCAGTCAACCTAGTCCGCGTCGTAAATGTCGTTCGAAGAAAGAGTCCATGCCTGAACGTATGACCGGATGTAGGAATCATCCCATTGCTCTTGCCGAAGACGGCGGAGATAACAGATCTTCCAGCCGTTTGCCGCTTTGAGTTGATCATCCCGCAATGGATCGGTAATGAGAGCCGGATCCACCGCCAAACTCGCCAAGAAATGCTGCCGTCGTTGCCCCCACGCCGTCGCCTCTTCGTTGACATACTCTTTCCGCTTACTCATCACGTACGCCCAGAATAGCGCCTCCTCTGTCAGCGCTTCCGGCGGCACTCCGATCTCCTGGGCCCGTTGCTTCGCACAACTTTCTGAGCACTCACGCTCCATTGCGTTGCCGTGCAGATCCTTGCCCTGCCAGATGAGCGGTTGACGCCCGTTGTAGATCCGCAGCGCAACGTCGACCTGTTCGCGCTCCAAAACCGGTGGTGGCTTTGGCTTCGTCCGCCAGAACCAATTCCAATAAGCACCATCCGCGTCTGAACCAAGATAGACGGGGCCACCACTTCCGGAGTCGGGGCCGCCTATACAGTCTTGCCAGTCGGGAACGATGGTTGCCTGGTTCCGGGAACGCAGCGGAAAACCGGTGATCAGGTTTGTAAGATGCGTGGGAATGGGCGGATACAGCCGGCCATGACGGTGAGCGGCCATCTCGGCGACATCGTCATTCCAGACTGTCATATGGTTCCAGAACTTTTCCGGGACGAGTGGCTTGCCCCACCAAGACGTACCCTGCGCGATGACTGCATCACTGGAACATGCATTTTCGGGCAATTCGCCGGCAAATTGCAGTTGCCAGAAACGTGGCAGAAAGTAATGTGGGCGGATGAAGGCGCATGTGAGCATGGTCGCGGCAATGCCCCACGCGACGACTTTCCTTGGGCGTGTCTTCAGCGGTTTTGCCT
>CAZAWN010000260.1:1685-3162 GCA_964488825.1 uncultured Methyloversatilis sp.
CATCAGCGCCAAGCTCAGTGCAACCAGTGAGGTAGCAAGCGCCCATATGAAATAGCCCGCATGGATGCCGATGCGCGGAACGCCAGATAACGCTGCGATTGGAAAGACCCATATTGCCGGCAGGCAAAACGCCAAGGCAGCCCAAAAACGGCGCAACTTACCCTTGCGAATCCAAGGAAGGACAATAGGCGATGACAGCGTTGCGATGATCGCCATAGCATGAAAGGGGTAGCAGAAAAACAGAAGGATTGCCACGAATCCGGCGACCAGGCCGGTGCCTGCCGATGTGCATGCAAGGAAAGCCGATACGAGAAACATCACCATGCCAGCGGCATAGATCGCCAATCCGATGGTTCCGTGAAGGGGTGACCGCTGGATTTCTTGTCTCATTTGAATTTTACTCGCCGTCTGGCCTCTGCGGCCACTGCGTTCCTGCTCTGTGCCGCCTAGCGTCATCGATCAGGCCGAGGCGCGGCAGCGCCATCGGCCTGATCGATGACGTTGGGACTACTTCAAGGCTTCGAGTGGCAAGACCTGTTTGGTGTGCCGGACGGTAAGAATGGCAACTTGATCCAGTCGGATGCGATAGATGATGCGATAGGTTCCCCAGATCAAGTTCATTGTGCCACCCTGGCAAGTACGCGTTTGAGCGCCTGCACATGCTCTACGCCTTTGTTTTGTTCCAGCTGGGATTCGGCCAATCGGATGTCTTCCAGAATTTCAATCTTCTGCATCAACCCCTCATATTCCAAAACACCAAGAAGCACGGCTGCGGATTTACCGTGTTGCGTAATCACCAGCGGGCGGTGGGTCCGGCGGGTTTGGCGGATGCAGGCAGCGACATTCGAGCGGAAGTCGGACAGGGGTTTGACGTCCTCGTCGAGCTTGAGTCGTGTCATGGGTTCACTCCTTTTTGTGCCTTTAATCGTGCAATATTCGGTACGTTTGTCAAGGCCAAAACGGGAGGACCAATCAGGGTTGCTCTTTCGGCAGAGGTGGCCTCGCATTCGGGCGCTTCCGGGTTTGTGTGCGGATTCTTTATTGAAGGGGAAGCGGAGCCATGCTCAAGCCGCCGAACTGCAAGAACCGACAAAGTGCGCGCGTGTAAGGGTACATAGCACCCTTAAAGCCCAACCACCACCCACCATTCGCGTTCATTCGCGGTTCAGCTCGCGCTCGCAGGGCGAACGACGGCGAGGATCATCACCTTATTCCTACTAGCGGCCGGTCAGGCAGGTTTGGACTGCGGCGGCTTGCCGCCGCTTTCAGCGCCGCGGCTTGACGCGGCGTACCCGTCGTGGCATCCCTGGCGGCGAACCGATCCCCGGGCGTGGCAAGCCCCGCCCGCCCAAAGCGCGACCAAGGTCGCGCACTCCACACCTTTCCAAATAGCCAAACTCCTGGAGTCGGCTACTTCGTGCACGGACTCGGCACGACACTCGCCGGTGAGCTGGATCACTGGATCCGGCAACGCCTC
>CAZAWN010000261.1:0-3150 GCA_964488825.1 uncultured Methyloversatilis sp.
AATCCGGCGCCCACCGGGGGTGGCGAAAGCGATAACATTCGCCAGCACGTCCCGCCTGTAGCTCATCTGGATAGAGTACCTGGCTTCGAACCAGGGGGTAGGGGGTTCGAATCCCTCCGGGCGGGCCAACAACTCATCTGAAGGATTCCTCATGGTTCTGCTTGAGTTCTCCATGTCGCCGTTCGGCAAAGGCGAAAGTCTCAGCCCATACGTTGCGAGATCCCTCGACATCATCGACAGATCGGGTCTCCCCTACCAATTGACGCCGATGGGCACGATTCTGGAGGGCGAATGGGACGAGGTCATGAAGGTCGTCTCGGATTGTTTCACCGCCATGAAGATGGATTGCGACCGCATCAGCGCGCAGATCAAGATTGACTATCGGGCTGGCCGTGGCGGGCGCATGCAGACCAAGATCGAAGCCATCGAAGACAAGCTTGGGCGCAAATTGGCGACGTAAAGCTGGCCGAGGAACTTTCCTGTCTGGAACCCGAAACGACTGTCTCCCCCGATTTTTTCGTGAACGGAATGCATGGCCTGAGAGTTTGTGAGGGATTTGGCGCGCCCGGCGCGATTCGAACGCACGACCCCTGCCTTCGGAGGGCAGTACTCTATCCAGCTGAGCTACGGGCGCTTTGGGCCAAACGCCGCGGATTATAACCCCCTTGCCCAGGCTGGCCGCAGCGGCGCGTTTTCCGGGTGGGCAAGGGCGGCTCGCACTTGGCTGAGCAGTTTCTCCTGGTCTGCGCCGAGCGTGCCTTTGAGGACGAGCCAGTTCGAGGCGTGGTCGCTGCGGAAGACGGTGCGCTGGAGATCAAGGCGGGCGATAAAGTATTCCATCTCGGCGAGCAGTTCGGGAACGGACAGCGGCTCCCATTCTGGAAAGCTGGTACGCAACCGATCATCACCAAACGGGAAGCTGACGACCAGGGTGGCGAGGTATTCGGGCTGGGTGGTGTTGGCGAGGCGGGCGGAGTTTTCCGCATGCTGTCGCCAAAATGCCTTTCCGCCGAGGCCGTTGAGGATCATCACCGAGCGGGCGATGCCGGCTTCGCCGAGCTTGAGCAGGGCGTCGCAGGTGCTGGCGTAGGTTTCGCCCTTGCTGACCCGTTCCAGCACCGTATCGTCGCCGGATTCCGCTCCGACGTAGACGATTTTCAGTCCGGCGTCGGCGAGTTCCTTAAGCTCGGTGGCGGATTTCTTGCGCAGGTTGCGCGGCAGGCAATAACTGGAAACTCGCCGCACTGCCGGCAGGTGGGTGCGGATAGCTTGCAGGACTTCCAGTAGCCGGCGCGTCGGCAGCACCAACGCGTCGCCGTCGGCGAGGAAGACGCGCCTCACGTCGGCGCCGAAGCGTTGGCCGCAGGCGCTGATCGTTTGCAGTGTTTCGGACTCGTCGCGGGCGCGGAATTTCTTCTGCGGGGCGGTATACATCTCGCAGAAGGTGCAGCGATTCCACGAGCAGCCGTCGGTGACGGGCAGAATTAGCGAGTCCGCCTCGGAGGGCGGGCGATAGACCGGGTCGATGTAACGGATGGGGTGGCTCGGATACATGGGGAAAGGCGCGTTTCGATGGCTGTCATTATGAATCAAATGTAAACCCAGGTGATAGCATGAGCGGCGGCGAATACACCGGCCACCCTGACCGAATCATGAACTCCCCTCTTTCCTCCGCACACCGCATCGCCGCCGTCCTGTTTCTCGGATTCGCCTCTGGCTTACCGCTGGCGCTGACCGGTCAGGCCATGCAGGCCTGGCTGACGGTGGATGGCGTCGATATCGCCACCATCGGCTTTCTTGGCCTGGTGGGCATTCCCTACACCTTCAAGTTCCTCTGGGCGCCGCTGATGGACCGCTTCGAGCCGCCCCTCCTTGGGCGGCGGCGCGGCTGGCTGGTGCTGACACAGCTGGCGCTGGCAGCGATGCTGTACCTGATGTCCGGCCTGTCGCCCGCTACCGAGCCTTTGCCCTTCGCGGCCGCGGCGGTGCTGGTGGCATTCCTGTCGGCATCGCAGGACGTGGTGGTGGATGCCTACCGTACCGATGTGCTGGAAGCGCGCGAGCGCGGCCTGGGCGCATCGATGTCGGTGTTCGGCTATCGCATTGCCATGATCCTGTCCGGCGGCATCAGCTTGATCTGGGCGGATCAGTGGGGCAGCTGGGGGCAGGTATATCAGGTCATGGCGGCGATCTTCGTGGCCGCCGCCGTTGTGTCGCTACTGACCCTGCCGCGCGTCAACAGCGCGCTGAAACCGCTGGCGTCGGCGCCAAGCCGTGAGCTGATCGGCTTCTTCGCCATGTTGGCGGGGGTGCTGGCCGGCGCCTTCGGCGCGCGCTGGCTGCTGATCGGCCTGGGGCTCGATCCCCGGGATGCGAACAAATGGATTCAGTTGCTGTTCATCATGGCCAGCATCGCCGCCGCACTGCCGCTGGGCTATTGGGCAGCGCGCCGCGCCGGCTTCGAGACGCTGAACCGCTCGTTCGACAGTTTCATGTTGCAGCCCGGCGCCATCGCCTTCCTGGTTTTGATCGTGCTGTACAAGCTGGGCGACGCTTTCGCCGGGGTGCTGACCACGCCCTTCCTGATCAAGGGCATGGCCTTCTCGCAGGCAGAAGTCGGCATCGTCAACAAGATCATTGGCCTCTGGCTGACCATCTTCGGCGCTCTCGCCGCTGGCGCCATCATGCTGCGCATCAGCCTGTACAAGGCCCTGTTCATCTTCGGCATTCTGCAATTGCTGTCAAACTTCGGTTTTTACGTGCTTGCCGTGCTCGGCAAGGGTGCCTGGGGCGGCTTCACGCTGCAGCCGTTCGATCTCGGCTTTGTCGCCATCGCCACGCCGGCGGATATCGACTCCTTGCTGATGACGGTGATCGCCTTCGAGAACATCACCGGCGGCATGGGCACGGCGGCTTTCGTCGCGCTGTTGATGAGTTTGTGCAACCAGCGCTTCTCGGCGACACATTACGCCCTGCTGTCGGCGCTGGCGGCGGTCGGCCGCATCTACGTCAGCCCCCTCTCCGGCGTGCTGTCGGAATCGATTGGCTGGCCGGCCTTCTTCCTGTTCTCGGTGGCGGCGGCAGTGCCGGGAATCTGGATGGTGTGGCGCATGCGCGGGGCGATCAGCGGCCTTAACGGCGCCGTGGCAT